>NZ_JAAHGU010000209.1:0-9064 GCF_010692685.1 Okeania sp. SIO2F5
ATTCATACAATGTTCCATACTCAACGTGATGATTCAAAATGGTAAACCCCAGAGCTACAAAGTAGAAATCTAGTTAACTTCCAACTAAGGGAGTTTTTGGCGATCGCTACTTTCATGCAACAAAGCCGTTGGCAAGACCAGTTCCGGGTCAGGAATTACTTGGTTAGTAATGCCGTAATTGATGCCCAGGATCGCAAAAGCGGTTACCAAAGGCCAGCGAAAGGAAAGCAAGAATATCCACCACAGGGACATTAACCCCACTTCCCGATCGCTTTTGGCAGCAAAATACCGCTGCATCATATAACCACCGATACCGCCAAACCCTTCCATCAATACTTTCAGCAGATAGAAACAAAGGATAGCGCCGAAGAAGTTGAAACGGCCATAGTCTCCTGGCAAGTCTACTTCCATGGAGGGGAATATACTACTCCACTCGCTAAAATTCCACTCGTGCAATTGCTCGGTTCCCGGAATAGAAATGGCAAATGTCTCCGGGAGAGGGGGAAGTTGCAGAGCGATCGCGCAGATATAGATGATAGCCACAAAAATCAAAACTCCCTGAAACAGGTCTGTTAACACCACCCCATAAAAACCGCTAAGGACAGTGTATATCAATGCCAGGAATATGATTAAAATTGAGGCCAGACGGGCATCGACAGTAATAAATTCTCCTAAGAATTTGCCCCCACCGATGGCAAAGTAACTAATCCTGCCAATGGTCAAGATAATAGCAGCAACGGCACTAACTATCCGGGCGATATTTCCTTCCCGTCCAACTCCAAAACGCAAATGCATCCATTCCGCTAAAGTCATAACTTGGGCGCGACGATTCCACTTGCCCATAAAAATCATGAACATTGCTAGAATTAAGGCAATGCCACCCCGGAGTTCCAGAAAAAATCCCTTCGTTCCCAAGGCGTAGACTAAGGCCGTGATCAACATTGTCCCCGCAATGTCTGTATTGGAAGCCATCCCGGATGCCCCCAATACCCACCAAGGCATATTCCGATCGCCCAGAAAGTAAGAGTCTATGCCAGCGGATGCTTTCCGCTGGAGAAATACGCCAAACAGGACGATCGCCAGCAGGTAGATGACGACAATAGTGTAATCAATTAAATGCATAAACTACTCAACTTGTAAAAGTAGGGAACAGGGAACAGGGAAGATATTTTTAGGAAAAAAACACGGAAAATGATTTTTTGAGTTATACCAATTTGAAAAAAGAATAGACATCTCCAGAAAAGAGGGAACAGGGAACAGGGAACAGGGAACAGAGAAGAATAATTGATAATTTCTGGATAATAATTGATTTTGTTTTTGATTTTTACCAGATGTCTAATGCTACGAATAGTAAGAGCGATAAAAAAACTTTACAGGAGATATCCCTTTGATAAAAAAGATAATTTACGTCCTAAAAAATGGTATTAAAGCCATTCTTATACGACTCCTGACTCCTGACTTCCCCTCCTGGGAGGGGGAGGGGCGAGGGGTGGGTTGACTCCTAATAAATATCCTAGCTATTTGTAGCAAACATTTATCAATTTGGTATTATTACACTCTAGTTTATAGCAAATAAAGGGCAAGTTTATTTTCTGGAGATGTCTAATAGTGACAATGGAAACTTATTCTACAACCCCAACGGTAGTGCAACTGGTTTTGGTAATAGAGGTCAATTTGCCACTTTAACAAATATGCCAGAGTTAGCAGAAGAAGACTTCTTGATTAGATAGCGATCGCTAGAAGTAGAAGTAGGGTGCGTCTGAAATGTAACGCACCGCCTATTCCAGCTATTGATGGTGCGTTACGCTGTCGCTAACACACCCCATCTCCCCATCTCCCCATCTCCCCACCCTTTTTACTACCGTTGGGTTTCTGTTCACGTCAACCCAACCTACAAAGTGCCAATTTACGAAAACGTTTAACGCATACTTTGTTTTTTCTCAGCTTTTAAGTCACGACTACCCACAGCAGCTAATTCTGCATCCATCAAAGTTTTTCCTGTTGCTGCCAGATAAACATCATCCAAACTTGGTCGCGCTTGAGCAATACCAAAAATTGGTATACCTGCTGACTGCAATGACTGTTGAATTTCGATCAAAGCATCACTTTGGGGCTTCACAACTAAGTTTAAAGAATTGCCCTGAGCAGCATTAACAATAACTTCTTGAACTATTGGCAGGTTTCCTAGTAATGCTTTTGCTTTTTCTGCTTCTTCAGTAGAAGAAAATTCCCTAATACGGAGAGTGATGCGATCGCCTCCCACCCGGTCTTTAAGTTCTGAAGGAGTACCCGTCGCAATAACCACACCTTGGTCAATAATAGCTACCCTATCTGCCAAAGCATCGACTTCTTCCAGATAGTGACTGGTAATCAAAACTGTTGTACCTGAGTCTCGCAACTGACGCAAAAAATCCCAAACTGCTACCCGACTATCAATATCTAAACCCACTGTCGGTTCATCCAAAACTAAAACATCTGGTTGATGCAATAAACCCGCTGCTAAATCTAGACGTTTGCGGATACCCCCTGAATAAGTGCCTGTTTTTTTGTCCGCCCAATCTTCTATTCCCAGGAGGGCGATCGCTCCTTCGATTCTTTCTTTTGCCAATTTGCCTGGAATATGGTATATCGCTGCTTGTAGTTCCAGTAGTTCTCGACCTGTAAGTACCTTGTCGAGGGCCACTTCCTGAGCAACATAGCCAAGACGTTGTCTAGCTATTCTCGGTTGGTCAACTACTGAAATACCAGATACTTCTAAACGTCCAGCGTCTGGCGTAAGTAGAGTACACAGAGCGCGTAGTGTGGTTGTTTTACCTGCACCATTAGGGCCAAGTAAACCAAATATTTCTCCAGGTTCTATCTTAAAGGAAACGTCCTTAACTGCTGTAACCGAACCATAACTTTTCTGAAGGTTTTCTATTAAAACTGCTGGTACCATGATTATTAGTAAATATAAAGTTTTCTTTGATAATTGTAATTGTTTATTTTATTCTTGGCAGAAGACCAGAAGTATAGCAGTGGAAGGAAAGGGCGCGGACATATCAAAAGCTGGCGTTGGTAAAGCGCGTGTATGATATTAATCTTAATTACTTAGGAGTCAGGAGTCAGGAGTCAGGAGTCAGGAGGGAAGAAAGAAGAAGAAAGAGGAATAGAAGGAGAAATCGCGCTCTTATCCGGACATGGTATCATACCTCAAATTACCAACGCCCAAAAGCTTAAAACTCAGACAACGCAAGATTGTCCTTCTCTCCTTCTTCCTTCAGCCATATTATGTTTGACCTGAGACACAGAAAAGCTTTTGTCACTGTTGCCTGTTGCCTGTTGCCTGTTGCCTATTTCCCTGTTCCCTTTTCCCTGGGATAAAATTCATGGTAGCTTCTCATAAATAGAAAATAGTTATGACCATAGATATTAAAGCCTTTTTTCAGGCAACAAACCCTGGCATTCCTCTGTTTATAGATAATGTAGAAATTGACACTAGATACTACATTGACTTCTCGACTGTGCGTGGAGGAAAAGTTATTAAAAAATTAAAAAATACTATTACTCTCTGGTCTTTAGGCCGACCCACTTGCCAACTATTCACCGGACATATTGGTTGTGGCAAGTCTACAGAATTATGGCAACTTAAGCAACAGTTAGAAGCAGAAGGCTTTCACGTTGTCTATTTTGAGTCTGACAAAAACCTAGAAATGGGAGATGTAGATGTAGGCGATATTTTTCTAACTATTGCACAACAGATCGGCAGAAGTTTGGAGAAGCTGGAAAAACTTAACTTGGAGGAACCAAAAGGGTTAAAAGGTCTACTTCAGGGAGCTGCCAAATTATTGCAGACAGAAATTGAACTCTCTGCAGAAGCGAATATTCCTGGTATGGGTAAAGTGGCAGCTAGCAGTGAGGGTTCATTTTCAGCAGAAGTTGGTTTGCCTGGAGTTGGTCAAGTCAAAGCTAACGAAAAAGGATTAGAATTTGTAGCTTTAGGAATTGGTAAAATTACTGCCCAGGCAAAAGATAGTCCCGAACTTCGTACTAAACTCAGAGAATATCTCGGACCCCGCACCAGCAGAATTATTGAAACTATTAACAAAGAATTGCTCGAACCCGCTAACGAAAAGCTCAAACAGTATGGTAAAAAAGGATTAGTGGTTATCGTTGACAACCTGGAAAAAGTTGATAGTTCACCTAAACCTTGGGGGCGACCTCAACCAGAATATCTATTTGTTGACCGGGGCGAACAACTGATGAGTCTTCATTGTCATGTGATTTATACTCTTCCTATGGCACTGAGGTTTTCCAATGACTACGACACATTAACTCAAAGATTTAAGAAAGACCCTCAAATATTGCCAATGGTGGCCACACAGTTGCGCGATGGTAGTGAATGTGCTGAAGGAATGAAGTTAATGCGACAGTTAGTTTTGGCCAGGGCATTTCCAGAATTAGATCCACAGCAACGTTTGGCAAAAGTTACCGAAATCTTTGATAGTCAGGAAACTTTAGATTACTTATGTCGTTTCAGTGGCGGTCATGTGAGGAATGTATTGCGCATAGTTAATGAAGCTATTATGGAAGAAGGGGATCTTCCCATCTCCCGCGCTAGTGTTGCCAATGTAATTAGAACTTATCGCAATCAGCGACTTTTAGCTGTAGATGACCATTAGTGGGAATTATTGCGCCGAGTTACTCAGACAAAAAAAGTAACGGGAGATGATGGATATCAAACTCTAATCCGGAGTATGTTTGTTTATGAGTATCAAGATGAACTTGGCCCTTGGTTTGATATTAATCCTCTCTTGAAAGATGCGCCAGAGTTAAATATAAGGGAGTAGAGGAGTGGGGGAGTGGGGGAGTGGGGGAGTGGGGGAGTAGGGGAGATAAAGACACCTAGAAATAACAATCTAGGCGTTGGTAATTTGAGGTATGATACTATATCCGGATAATAGTGCGATAGAACTCCGTGACCTTTACGCGACCAAAAAACTTTCTCCTTCTACTCGGGGTTTTTTCTGTTTTTCTTCCCTCCTGACTCCTGACTCCTGACTCCTGACTCCTAAAGAATTAAGACTAATATCATACACGCGCTTTACCAACGCCACAATCTATTGCACAGTTTTAGCTGTGTCAGTCTAGTAGTGGACCGTTTCACCTAAAATAGTGCATTAGCTTTTTTCATCACCCCATCACCCCATCCCCCCATCACCCCATCCCCCCATTTAAGGTGTGTCAGTCTAGTAGGAAATAATAAAGGTTTGAGGTTTGTTAGCAATTAACATAGAGTCAAAAATTTATGCCTAGTTACAGGGAAATTAACAATCAAAAATTATTGCAGAAATTAGTCCGAGGGATGGAAATGTCTCAAGGACAATTTCGGCTGTTTTTGGCACAGTGCAATAATTTGAGCCAGCGCGATCGCATAATTATACAACTCCGAGAATCTTTTTCTGGAGACTTGGCACAGTTACAGTTGGATGAGTCTGTCGATGAACTTTGTGCAAGTATCAGAAAAAGGTTAAGAGACCAACAACCAGATGCTTTGATGGTTTGGGGTTTAGAGTTTGTGAGAGATATTGATAAATTGTTGGTCGCAATGAGTTTAGTACGGGAGGAGTTTAGAAAAAATTGTCCCTATCCCATAGTTTTATGGATTGATGCAGAAATTTCTCGTAAGTTTATTCGCTTAATTCCTGACTTTGAAAATTGGTCAAGTCTGACCGTTTTTGAAACTGCCACTCAGGAATTAATTGATTTTATTCAGCAGACCAGTGAGAGTGTTTATCAGAAAGTTTTAGAAAGTGGGGCAGGAATATTTTTAGATGATACTACCCTTGGTTTGGGAGAGTCTGCTTATCAAGAGTTGGTGGGTGCAAGGCAAGAATTGTTAAACCGAGAAGTTACCTTAGAGCCTGAATTAGAAGCAAATTTGGAATTTGTTTTAGGCAGGGCAACTGATAATTCTACCGAAGTAGCACTAGAGCATTATCAACGCAGTCTCGAACTTTGGCAACAAATTAACAACTCGGTGCGAGTAGCTCACACTTATTATTATCTGGGGTTATGGTGGCGTAGTTATGCACTTAGGCATCGGGTTGAGAAAAATATGGCTTGCGAGAGAGCTTGTTCATATTTTCAGCAGTCGGTAGAAGGCTTTGAGACAGTTAAACGCCCAGACTTAGTTGCTAAATTTATCAATGCTTGGGGAGAAGTTTTGCAAACTTTAGGGCGTTGGAATGAGTTAGAAACTGTTGCTAAGAGAGCAATAGAATTACATCAAACCTATTCCCAGGCATTTCGTGAAGCTCGTGCTTATGGTTTTCTAGCAGAATTTGAACTGGCAAAAAATCATTATAGACAAGCAAAAAAACTTGCTCAAAATGCCATAAAAATTTTTAACAAAACTCTAGATGCTGTATCTCCTCCTAGCTCAGAAAAAGACGAAATTACTTTAGATTGGGAGCGCTATTCTCATCTGGGAAAATATTTATTTGCTCTAGCAAAAGCCGAAAAATATTTAGGTAAATTTGAAGCATCAATAGCCAATTTTGAACAAGCAAAAAATACAACAAAACCTGAATACAGTACCGAATTTTATATTGATATTATCACAGGATTACGAGAAATATATTACCAACAAAAGGCATATTTAGCAGCTTTTAAATTAAAGCAAGAACGACAAAAAATAGAACAACAATTTGGGTTTGTAGCATTTATCGGTGCAAATCGTTTGGAATATAGAAAACCAAATACCAATCCGGCTTTACCTCAACTTAATCGACGAAAAGTTACTCAAGAAATTGCTGCATCTGGACGCCAATTTAATGTCGAAGAATTACTAGAAAGAATTAGTTGCCCTGACTATAAACTGATAGTGATTCATGGACAATCAGGAGTTGGTAAAAGTTCAATTTTGGAGGCTGGATTAATACCTGTTTTAGAAAAAAAATCAATTGATACCCGTAATGTAGTAGTGGTTTTGCAGCAAGTTTATATTTATTGGATTTCAGCATTGGGGGAAAGTTTAGCTAAAAAACTTAAAGCAATTCCCCAATTAGCAGTTAATTCACATATACTTAATTCGACTGAGGCAATTTTTTCTCAGTTACGAAATAATGCTGAATTAAATCTACTTACGGTTATTATTTTCGATCAATTTGAGGAATTTTTCTTTGCTAATTCAGAGCCAGTGCAAAAAAGAGAATTTGCTCAGTTTCTGGAAGAATGTTTAAAAATTCCTTTTGTGAAAATTGTTTTATCCCTGCGTTCAGATTATATTCATTATTTATTAGAATTTAATTATTTAGCAAATTTAGAAACAATCAGCAATGACATTTTAAGTAAAAATGTTCTTTATGAATTGAGAAACTTTTCCCAATCACAGGCAAAATTAGTCATTCAAGGATTAACAGAAAATTCTCAGTTTAAAATAGATCCAAATCTGACAGAAAAGTTAGTTGAAGATTTAGCTCAGGAGTTGGGAGAAATTCGCCCGATAGAATTGCAAGTAGTGGGGGCACAACTACAGACAGAGAATATTACCACTGTGGAAAAATATCAAGAATTAGGAGAGGATTCCAAAGCAGAATTAGTAAACCGATATTTAGCATCAGTAGTAAAAGACTGTGGTGAAGAAAATGAAAAATTTGCTTGGTTGGTGTTGATATTGTTAACCGATGAAAATAATACTCGACCACTAAAAACTCAGGCTGAATTGGTAAAAGAAAGTGAGTTTCAAGAGAAAGAGTTAGAGTTAGTATTAAAGATTTTTGTCAAGTCTAGTTTAGTATTTTTGTTACGGGAAAAACCAGCAAATCGTTATCAGTTAGTGCATGATTATTTAGTTGCTTTTATTCGGCAAAGGAAAGGAAATGAAACACTAGAGGAGCTGAAACAGGAACGGGAAAAACGACAGCAGTTACAGAAGTGGGTAGTTAGAGGGTCGGTTGCTGCTGCATTGGTGATGACAGTATTGGCAGGAGGGATGACAATATTTGGTTTGTGGGCACAGAAGGAAAAAATACGGGCAGAAAGACAAACTACTATTGCTCAAGCAAGTGAGGCTAGAGCTTTGTCTATTTCAGGTGAGCGATGGGATGGCCTGATGACTGCCATGGAAGCTAGGCAAAAACAAAGAAATAGTAAATTTCAACCAACGGATGATGCTAGCAAGGTTACAAATGCTCTGCGAGTCGCAGTTTACAAACGCAACAAAGAGGAGTTTAGAGAGTTTAACCGTCTCCAGGAACACCAGCATCCCGTCTACAGTATAGCATTTAGCCCCGATGGAGAGACTATTGCTTCTGGTAGTGCTGACAACACGGTGAAATTGTGGAACCGCCAGGGGCAGTTGTTACAGACTCTGAAGGGGCATGAGAATTTTGTCTACAGTATAGCATTTAGCCCCGATGGAGAGACTATTGCTTCTGGTAGTGCTGACAACACGGTGAAATTGTGGACAGATTTGCGGATAGAAGATTTAACCAAACGTGGTTGCGAGTGGTTAAATGATTACCTGATTACCCACCCCCAGGAATTAAAAAAACTCAAGATTTGCCAAACTGACAAACGCATAAAAGTAGCAGCTCGCAGTTGGATAACTAAGGGAGAGAAACTAGCAAGGGAAAGTAAAGGAGAAGCAGAAAAACTTGAGCAAGCAGTTGCTTTCTTTGAGAAAGCACTAAAATGGAATCCCGACCTCAACCTCAAGCCAAAAGTTCTTGCAGCATCATTAGCTGAGGTAGAAAAGCTGATGGAGGAAGGTACGAAATTAGCAAGAGAAGGAAAAATAGAGGTGGCAGTAGAAAAGTATCAACGAGCAAAAGAGCTTGACAAAGTGGCATATATTCCTAATCTAAAAAATATCGATCCAGAAGCTAAAGCCAAATATCAGGAAGTAGATGCGTTATTGGATCAAGGGAGGAAGCTTGTGAAAGAGGGTAAAGTTATAGCAATGAGCGCTGGCATCTTTACATATTACATAAATATTGATAATGTAACATAAAAGTAACTGTATGAGCTGTATTTTTCATAAATTAGGCGATCGCTAAAGGTTAAAGTTTTAAGGATGCGT
>NZ_JAAHGU010000021.1:0-47006 GCF_010692685.1 Okeania sp. SIO2F5
TGGTGGCCTACTGATGATTTGTCAAGTGCTTGAAGAGTAGCGATCGCGGTAGCGTTGCGTAGCAATATCGCTCCGGGCAATTATTTTTCTTCCTCCTCTATTATACACAAACGATGCTACCGGACATGATATAAACCGACGACTAAATTCATAACGCAAACACATTTCTAATTCAATGATGTAAAAAAGAATGTAGAGACGTTCCATGAAACCTCCCTACAAATAGACATCTCCAGAAAAGAGGGAATAGGTATGGAGAGGGAAATAACTGACAAGTTCTGTATGATAATTGATTTTATTTTTTATTTTTGGAGATGTCTAATTGATTGGTTCTAAATTGATCTATTAAGAATTCTAGAATTTATAGGAATTAAAAACTTGAGTCTGACCATCTTTTTGGAAGGCAAAAACATTGAAAGATTCTTGACGATCGCCCATTTCCATACCAGGAGTACCAATAGGCATTCCGGGAACGCTAATTCCGGCAATATTTGGTTTCTTTGCTATTAAATTTTTTACGTCTGCCACTGGGATATGACCTTCTACGAGATAACCAGCAATTTCACTTGTATGACAAGAAGCCAAATTTGAGGGTAGATTATATTTTTGCCGAATAGTTTTAATTTCTGACTCTGGTTTAACAATATCAGTGACTTGAAAGCCGTTTTGCTTGATATGTTCCACCCACCCCTTACAGCATCCGCAAGTGGGAGTACGGTAGACAGTAATATTAAGTGCTTGTGATGCTACCTCTGTTGTGGATAAACCAGAGTTATAGACAGTTTGAGCTGTTTTATTTAGCGTGGAATTCTGGGGTAAACCAATAAAAGTCCAATATGCAGTACCCAAAACTCCGGCAACTGCCACACCAGCAACTATAGCGCTGTGCGCAGGCAACAGGCAACAGCTCATCTGGCAACAGGCAACAGGGGGAGTAAATTGCCGATAATAAAGACTTTTAGCTATTTAGCCCCTCCTGCGATTTGTAAAGATACCAGCGCTCATTGCTATAAAGACTGTATCCAATTAGAGAAAAATTTTTTCATCACCATTGCCTCAAATAATCTATAAGTGCTTTTTTTGATTATATAGCAGAAGAAGGAAGGAACAAGGAAGAAGCGGTGCGACCCCGCGTCGGCGACAGACATAAGGGAATGCGCACCAAGAGAGGAAGAAGGAAAGTATTACCTTGTCTGAGTTTTAGAGCTTCTCAATCTGTATGCGCCCTTTACTTCGACTGCTATAAACCTTCTACTTCAAGCCTGAATTTCTAGATTACCCATCATTCCTAAATCTTCATGGTCGAGAATATGACAATGGTAAACAGTCTTTCCAGGAAAATCTCGGAAAGGCATTCTAATCATGGCTTTCTCTCCCGGTCTCACCAATACCACATCCTTCCACGCAAGATAGGGTTCTGGTTTCCCATTGCGACTCACAACTTGAAAAGCATTGCCGTGAACATGAAAGGGATGATCCATCATACCTGTGTTAATTAATTCCCAGTCTTCAACTGTATTAAGCTGAACTTGAGTATCAATTCTTGCTAGCTGATATGGTTGACCATTAAACAGAAATGCCATGCCTTTACCGGGTATCATGCCATGGTTCATCTGAAAACGACGTACCTTTTGAGCTTTTGGCAATGCTTCTACTGGTATTAGTTTGCTTGGCAATGGTACAGCAGCAACCTTGGTGTCATAAGTCACGGTTGCTAAGACTTGTGGTTGATTTTCAGGAGCATTCCTCCCCATCATACCTCTTCCTATCATACCTCTTCCCATCATCCCCATACCTACTCGTTGATAGGGCAAGTTCAACAAGCGATATTTTCCGGGTTCTCGGTTGGCTTGTATTAAGATATCTACTCTTCTCCAGGAGTTAATAACAGTTCTGACATTTCTATTGGTTCAGTTAATGCTCCTCCATCAGTAGCAATTAAATAAAGTGGGTGTTCTTCTAGAGACAACTGATAAAACCGGGAAGTGGAAGCATTGATAATTCGTAACCGTAACAAACCTTGAGGTGGAATTGTCAAGTTAGGGTTAGACTGACCGTTAACGGTAATTAAATCTCCCTCTCTTCCGGTCATAATTGAAAGTTCCTGGGATGGCAGTAAATTTCCTCGTCGGTCTAGAGCAAAGTCTTGCAATACTAAAAATTTTTCCTCAGCCGCCTTAACTTCTGGAATTTCATCCAACTCTCCCCGAACAATAAATAATCCTGCCAACCCACCAAAAAGTTGTTCTGCTGTCAAACCATGGAAATGAGGATGATACCAGAACATTCCCGCAGGATGATTTTGAGGAATTTGGAATTGATATGTTAGGCGATCGCCTTGTGCAATTTTCAGAAATACGTTATCAGCGTTTCCGGTGATGGGAATATGTAATCCGTGATAATGGATGTTTGTAGGTTGTGGTAATTTGTTGGTAAAGTTAATCCTAATTGTATCTCCTGGTTTTGCTTCTAATCTCGGTCCGGGAATTTGTCCGTTATAGTTGAATACATAAGCTTGTTGATTTCCTAGATTTATTTTATTAATACTGGCTATCAAATTTACTTCTAAAATTCCATCTTGGCTTTGGTTAATTTTATATTCGGATGAAAATGTTTGGAACTTTTCTTGAGTATTATCGTTGCTACATTGAGCTATTAAAACAGCAATAGCGCTACTAGAACTTAAGCTTAAAAATCTTCGACGGTTAATTTGTTTCATAATATAAATTTGTACTATAGCGCTAGGGAACAGGGAACTGTCATTTCAGTTATCAGTTGTCAAAGGGTTTTAGGATTGAAAAATGTCCGTTCCAAATTATTGTAGTGCTATAAATAATATTAGTATAACAGGAAACAGTAGATATCTCCAATAATAAAAAATTAAATCAATTATTATCCATAAATCATTAATTATTTCCCTCTACTGCCCTGCTCAACAAAATGTAGAAAAATTTTTGATAAATGGTATTAAATAACTGTAATGAACAATCTTTTCCCAAACTCGTAGGGATGTTGCATACAACATCCCTACATTACGGTTAATTAATGTTACTTGATATAATGTTTAGTCCTGGAATTTTGGCAGTAATTTTTTATTATTTTTAAATTTAAAAACTTGCTTTTACCTTTTAGGGAGATTCCATGGAACATCCCTACAAGATTTTGCTTGTGAAGATGTGGTTCATCAATTTGAAAAGCGCTGTAAAAGCAATAGCTGATGGCTGAATTATTACAAAAAATCAGATAAATTCCCTAAGTTTTATATGCAAAGAAAGATACTATGGGCGTACAATAAAATTGAGAATCTACAAACCCAACAAAGCTTAATTGATTAATACTTAGACTAACAGGACATTCAACCTCATAAAAAGTAGGAGCTAAAAATTCATACATATCAGTTGATAATAAATCTAAGTTAGTAGAGGATTGAAGAAAATTTTCGGCTAACCAAGTATGCAAACATTCGCCAGTAGAAATATCCCAGAGTTTAATAGTTTCATCTTCACTTCTACTAGCAATAGTTTGATTATTCTGACTCCAAACTAAGGAATCAATTCGAGCTTTATGTCCTTCAAAAATATGAAGACATTTACCTGTATTAATATCCCATAATCTTACTGTTCGATCGCTGCTACCAGTTGCGAGAAAATTTCCATCTGGACTCCAAACAATAGAATGTATTTCTTGAGTATGACCCTCAAAAACTAGATGTGGCTGATGATTCACCATTGACAACAAACGAATCTCTCCCAATTTATCCGCGATCGCTAAAAAATCTTTATTTGGACTAGAAGCTATGACAGAAATATTACCCAATGTCGGTATTTGGATTTTTTCTAACAACACTTGACAGTCTAAAAGATTTTCATCTTCTTGTTTTAGTGGTTCTAAGCAAGTTTGGTCAGACAAATTTACAGAATTAGTAGGACAAACACAAGAACTACGATCTAGCAACTGTGAGTCATAACTTTCATGGCATTTTTGTTTATCTGCTTGACTAATAGCAGGGCAAAGTTTCCCAGGAACTATTGTACAATAGTTAGAAGATTTCGAGTTAACTGTAGATAATACTTCAATAGCTTTTTGGGAGCAGGTATTAGCAGATTTATGAGATTCTATTTGACAGGGAGAAATGTCACCTACCATTAAGTCAATCTGTAGTTTCATGCACAGGTTAATCAGATTTTCAATGCCATAACCACATAAAGAAGTTTCACTTGCTTGTAGCTTGTTTAAAATTAATAATAATTGTTGTTCTAGCGCTCGAGTAGAACTAAATATTGTGCTGAGTTGTCTGGCAATAGGTTCTATAATCAGCTTATTTTGTCGTTCTTTAATATAGCGCTTGCCAGTAGTAATGATTAAAGAATGACTGAGAAATAAGTCTAAGTTGGCAGTAGTTAACTCAGCAACAACCTGTTCAATTAAATAGTGAAGAATATACTCCATTACTACAGGTTCGACTGTATACATACTTGATTTTTTCTTGACTAGAGAGCGCCAGATGAGAGCTTCTAAACTTTCTAAGAGATTTGCTTTGGAAATTGCTGGCACAATATCGGTTTGCAATTTTTTGACATTCGTCCAGTCTTGGTTAATTGCCAACCAAACTATGATTTTTTTTTCTAGCTCTGAGAGACGCTGAAAGTGTTGGTCGAGGAGGCGACGAATACCATTGAAGGTGGTTGTGCCATGTTGCAGAAATTCTGACAGGTCTCCATCAAATAAGTCTGTGATGGAACTGGTGACAATTTTTAAGGCTAGGGGACTATAGCTATAATATTCACTGAGCTGTTGTTTTTGTGTTTCTGAGCCTAATATTTTGTTAGTTTTTAGTAAGGCATGGGCGACTTCTTTAGACCCCAATAGTTGTAGGGAGCGTACTGCTGCATCTATACTTTCAAAGGCTGCTACTTCCGGAGGTTTTTCTCGACTGGTGAGGATGAGACTGCTAGAGTGAGATGTTTCGCCGATTAAATGAAAGAGTTGACTGTAGTCTTTGTAGCCAGGGCGATAGTGACCTGTACATCCAGTTTGTAAAATGCTTTCGACACTATCTAAAATTATTAGGCAACGTGAGTTGCGCAAGTATTCAATTAGTTTGCTTAGTTCTCCTTGAGTACATTCTTGCTGGGATAAAAATGACACTAGTTGAGTGAGAATTGTTTCTAGGGAGGGAGCATGGCGGAGCGATCGCCAGATTATATAGTCAAATTCATTCTGTAGTTGTTGGGCGACTTTTGCTGCTACTGCTGTTTTACCAATGCCTCCCATACCTAGTAATGCTACTAAACGACAGCCATCTCCGATAATATATTGTTGTAGTTGATTTAGTTCTTGAGAGCGTCCGTAAAAAACAGAAACATCTATGGCTTCTCCCCAATCAATTTTTGGTTTAGACAGTGTTTTTTTTGTTTCTGTAGAAGATTGGAATATATATTGTTGAATGTTTAGTTCTGTTTTGGCAAGACATGATTTGTGAGTACCAAATTTTTGTCTCAGCAGAGCGCGAAAGTTTTTCTTGGTTACTTTTTCGTCTAAGACACCAGAAAGACTTTGCCATAAGTTTGCAGCTACTCCTTTTATGTAGTCTGGGTCATAACCTGCTTGCTCGGCAATTTCAGAATATGCTTTACCTTCCCATGCTTGAGAAAATACTTTTCTTTTTACAGCGTTTAAGGAGCCTGGAGGTAGAACTGTCTCCAGAACTTCCAATGCTTCTTCGACTTTCATTTTTACTTAATATTTTGATATATTTTTGATTCTATCTAAGTTGATGTGATTTTACTGTTACTTCGGCGACAGCTTAAAACCTAATCTACATATTTAACTTTTTAGTTGAATAAAAAGTCATGCATGGGTACGAACAACACCAAATCATTACATAGTACTATAATTTTTTTGCCAATGCAAGGGGAAATTCTTTTCAGTGCCGACTTTTTTGGCAGCTCAACAAAATGCAGAGGTTCTGTTTCTGGGCAAAATTCTTGCCTTGTTATTGAATAGTCAAATCTTCCTACCACCCACTTTTTCTTCATGGGTGCTTCTCGCAATGAAGTTTTGCTCTAAGTTTGAGCGATCGCTCAAATGCGGAAGGTCGTTCTATCGCTTCTCTATTTCTCCTGACTTTTTCCGAGTGCTTCACAGGATGTTTGATCTATAATCAAAGCGATACCCATAACCTAGAGACTTTTCAGTTATCAGTGAAAAAGGCGATCGCTTCTGCTAAGGCAA
Source organism: Okeania sp. SIO2F5 (assembly GCF_010692685.1). NCBI lineage: Bacteria > Bacillati > Cyanobacteriota > Cyanophyceae > Oscillatoriales > Microcoleaceae > Okeania > Okeania sp. SIO2F5. The sequence goes on from NZ_JAAHGU010000021.1 coordinate 6,235, forward strand.
CATAATTATCCGTACATCCGTGGCAAAATCTGTGTCTGGCGATGTTTTGGCGTTGAATAAAAAGTCATGTATAGGTACAAAAGATCCAAAATATTACATACTACTATGATTTTTTTGCCGATGCAAGGGGAAATCCCTTTCAGCACCGATTTTTTTAGTAGCCTCACAAAATGCAGATTAATCATCCCGACATCCATCGGTGCATCCCTAGCAAAATCCTTGTCTTACTCTGACTTCTCCCACTCTGAAAAAAAATTTTCCCCGCTTCGTGGGAAGGAAAGAAAAAAGAAAAAGAGGGTAAAGGGGAAAAGGGGAAAAGAGAAAAGGGTTACAGAGTTCTCTCCCGCCTGAACACACAAGACGAAAACCAACAAAGTTGATGAGGTCGTCGCGCCAATAGTTGATGATGCGAAACGCGGAACGGCAAGGATTAGGACCGTCGATCCAGGATCCACCACGCAGCGGTGAAAGATTCTTATTTCCATCTAACCAAACACTTCCATCTGTAGGCGCTCCATTATAATTATCATGCCAATTATCAGCACACCATTCCCAGACATCCCCGTGCATATCGTACAAACCAAAAGCATTGGGTGGAAAAATTCCCACATCTGTTGTTTGTTCACGATATTTTCCTTTCGGTGCATTACCATAAGTATAATTTCCATCATAGTTAACTAACTCAGACGTTATAGTTTCGCCAAAATAAAATGGTGTTGTTGCTCCTGCTCGACAAGCATATTCCCACTGACTCTCACTAGGTAAACTATATTTTTTACCCGTTATTTCTGAGAGTTTCTGACAAAACTCTGTCGCATCGTTCCAAGTTACCATTTCTACAGGGCGACTTGCACCTTTAAACCTAGAAGGATTATTTCCCATAACTGCTTGCCATTGTGCTTGAGTGACTGGATACTTTCCCATGAAAAATTCTGGCACATCGACATAATGTTGCGGACCTTCATTATCTCTTCTCCCTGCTTCTGTCTCTGGAGAACCCATGAGAAATCTACCTCCAGGAATTTTTACCATTTCTAGGGAGACTCCATTGCCAAGATTTTCTGTCATTACTTCTGCTTGATGTTGACGGCGACTTATTATTTCTCCTCTACTATTAACTGTGACGGTGCTAAATGTCTGAATAGGAAATTTTGGTCGTGGTGGAGGGGGAGGTGCTGGAGTTGCTTCGGGAGTAGAAATATTTTCTGGAGGTGTTTCTGGTATTGGTTGGGGAGCAGGAATATTTTCTGGAGTTGTTTCTGGTATTGGTTGGGAAGTCGGAATATTTGGTCGGGAAGTCGGAATATTTTCTGGATATGGTTTATTCCCAAAACCTCTACTTAATATTGCTGCGACAAACCCACTTCCTGCTAAACCTCCTAATATCAATATTTGTCTTCTGCTTTTATTAGGTTGGGGTGGAGGGTTTACTACTACTGTTTTTGTTTGACTAACTTTTGGTTAGGTTGGGGTGGAGGTTTTACTACTACTGTTTTTGTTTGACTAACTTTTGGTGCTGGTGTTGGTTGTGGTGTGGGTGGTGAAGTTGTAAAACCTAAAGCTTCTAAGACTGCCGTAGGATTTTCATAACGCATGGGAAAATATTCATGTACCATCCTATCTAATACATTTGCCAGACGGTTACTTACTTGTGCTTCATTTCGCCAGATACATTTCCAGTCTTGGAGTCTTTTTGTAAGTTGTGGGGATCTTTTCCTGTCAGTGCTTTTATTCCTACCATTCCCACTGCATAGATATCGCTACTCAGTTTTGGTTGACCGTTACTTTGTTCGCCTGGCATATATCCAGGTGTTCCGACTGCTACAGTAAAAGTAGTCGTTCCTTTTTGGTAAGTAGTCAATACACTTATTTCTTTTACTGCGCCAAAGTCTATCAATACTATTTTTTGATCTGACTTACGACGCATCAAATTTTGTGGTTTGATGTCTCGGTGAACAATATTATTTTGATGAGCTACTGCTAATGCTTCTAAGATTCCTGTGAGTAAGGTGATAGTGTAAGACTCGCTTAATTTTTTCCCCGGGGTCAGTTCCTTACTTATATCGTGCCCTTCTATATATTCTTGTACTAGGTAAAATTCTTTTCCTTCCTGGAAATGAGCAAATAATTTTGGTATTTGGTCTGAGTCTTTGCCTAATTTGTATAAGGTCTTTGCTTCTGTCTCAAACAACTTTTGGGCAACAGGCAAAACTCCTGGGTCTGAACTTTTAGGTTTGAGATGTTTAACTACACATTTCGGATTTTCTGGTAGGTCTAGGTCTTGAGCTAAGTAGATATCTCCAAATCCTCCACTTCCTAGAGGAGAGTCGATAATTTTGTAACGTTGTCTCAAGATTTTTCCAGACTGCATTTTCAGTTATCAGTTATCAGTTATCAGCTTTTTTAGTTATTAGTTACCAGTTATTAGATTTCTTCTTATTCAGTTATCAGTTATCAGCTATTCTTCAACAATTAGCAATTAAAGAATTCAACTCATTCATTATTAATGATTCTTTATTTTAGTGGGCAAGTATAGTTTTTTGGCCTAAGTTATTTGAGTATATATGAGCGCACTTTTTCCATCATAAGTATAATACCATGTCAAGTTTTCTTGTCAACCCCCCCCCTTTTTTCAGTTATCAGCTTTTTCAGTTATTAGTTATTAGTCTAAATAGAATAAATTTAATTTCTTCAGGATTTACGCACGGAAACTAAATCCAGTGAGGGCGAATGCCATTCGCCCCTACATATGGCGTTTTCAAGGTTAATTTGTGTAAGTCCTGTTCTTCCTTCTTCCTTCTTCCTTTTTCACCGACCTATTCCAAAGGTGGCACAACTAAGGGTTGTTCTAATGGTTCTACTTCAAAAACTTCTTTTAATGCTTCATCTAAAGTTGGTTTCATTACAATTCGGTTTTCATAAGAAACAATAACTCTAGCTAAAGTTGGCAAACTATTTTGCTCTGCTTCTAAATAAATCGGTTCCACATAGAGCAAGGATTGATTAATTGGTATTACTAATAAATTTCCTTGAATTGCTTTCGATCCTTGACGATCCCAAAGAGAAATTTGCTGCGATATTTCTGGATTTTGATTAATCAAAGCTTCAATTTGTTCAGGACCATATATTAATCGTTGTTTAGGGAATTGATATAAAAGTAATTTACCGTAATTTGGTGCATCCGATCTAGCTGCTAACCAAGCAATTAAGTTATTACGACTTGCTGGAGTATAGGGTAGAAAAAGAATAAATTCTTCTGAAGTTTCTGCTGGTAATTTTGTAATTAAATAATAAGGTTCTACTTTCTGCTGTTGATTACCATAAATCTCAATAGGTACTCGCCACAAATCTTCTCGATTATAAAATACACGGGGGTCATCCATGTGATAAGTTGCCAATAGTTCGGATTGTACTTTAAATAAATCTACTGGATAACGGATATGAGCATAGAGACTTTTTGGCATTTCTGCTATGGGAGAAAACATATTAGGAAAAACTTTTTTCCAGGTTGTAATAATTGGGTCTTTAGGGTCAGCAACATAGAATTTTACTGAGCCATTGTAGGCATCAATTACAACTTTTACTGAGTTACGAATATAATTAAATTCGTTATTTTCTGGGTCAGAATAAGGATAGCGATCGCTTGTAGTATAAGCATCAAAAATCCAGTAGAGGTAACTGGGAGTTGTTTGAGTAACATCTTGTTTGCCGAATTGAGGATTAGCTACTACTAAATATGGGTCTTGGTCATAACGCAAAAACGGGGCAATCGATCGAACTCTGGCATTAATATTGCGGCGATATAAGACTTTAGTTGTAGGTATAAATTTATTAGTGAATAACATTCTCCAGTTCTTCAAATATTTAGCAAATACCCATCTTTTCCAGCTTGTACCGATGACAATACCACCACTGCCACTATAAGTGTTATAGGTATTTGTTTCTCCACTGGGATAGTCTAATTCTCTATCTTTTTCCGCAGTGGAAGTAATGACATGAGTATTGGTAAGTTCTCCATAATAAATTCTAGGTTTACCAATAGGAATACTGAATCTAATCCTTTCTAATACTTCTAAGGTACTATTCTTTTTAAGAGTTGGATCTGGTCCGATATTTTTAACGAAATATTCTGGTAATCCACTTTCTTCAACTTGATTAACTGGAGAAAGAGTAAAACCATAGCCATGAGTATAGACTAAATGTTCATTGACCCAAGTTTGTGCTGGTTGAGGCACAGATTCATAGTTTAGTTCTCTAGCTGCGATGATTACTTGTTGTTTTTCGGTAGGATTATTTTTTGTTCTTTCTTCTTTTTTCTTCAGGAATGTATAGCGGTCTATATCGGCATTTTTAAATTCATAATATGGTCTGATTTCTTGTAATTGTCGATTCGTTTGTAAAATTGGTCTTGTATCCCAAAGGCGAATATTTTCAATGGTTAATTTATTATTTATTAAGTCAGTATAGGTAAGTTTATTTTCTGGGTCAAATAGTTTTACTTCTAATTTTTCTGGATCGAAATAAGCTTCTCTAGTAAATTTAATACTACGTTTAATATATGGACTTTCTCGTTCTATTTCGTTAGGTTGTACGATGGTTATTTGTACAATTTCTGGTAATAACCAACCAGTTACTGCTGCGATGGCTAAATACCATGTTAAGATAGCTCTTAATGAATAGCTATTAGCAAACAGTTTTGCACTCAATTTTATCTTTTTTTTCCTTCTTCGACTCAAACGTAAAAATCGGAGACTGGCTTCAATATAAGGTTGAATATCTTTAATAGAAAAAATTGCTTGCCAAAACAAAAATAATGCAATTAATAATGCTAAAAATGCCAAAAATATATAAGCAGGAAGCTGAACTTTGACATCTGTGTAACCAGCACCATAGATGACACCACGCTGAGAGTAAAGCAATTCAAAACAAGCTAGAAAGTAACTATATGCTATGGTTAATATAAAACCTCCACCTAAAGCATGAAGATGCCGTTGTTGTTGTTGGGAAAATTGATGAAAATTGCCTTTACTTAGACTATTTCCAGACAATAAATAGATGAGAGTGCAAGCAACCAGTCCATATAAAAATAATCCGACCAACCAAAATTTTAATAATTGTAAAACGGGAATTTGAAAAACATAAAAACTGATATTTATATGAAATAAATCTTCTCTTTCAGGAAAGGGAGTAGCATTAAATAGTTGTAATATATTTCCCCAATGACTCGAAAGAATAAAACTAAAAACTAAACTTAGTACTATCGCAAATATACTTAACCATAATATAGGATTAACAGTGATAACAATACCTAATACAATAAATAATCCTAATAGCCACCAGTTAGACGGTATTTGACTGAATATTTGCCAAATTGATTCTACGCTCAATTCTGAAGGAATTTGTGGAGATACCTTTGCAACTGTGAAATCAGGATACCAGTAATCAGTAAATACCTGAATATAATGGGTTAGAATCAGTCCTATTAATAAAATTAATCCTAATACTAAACATAACAACCAGCCTAGACTAAATGAGGGTTCAATACGCAATTTACTTGATGGCATAGTTACTGGTGGAATTAGCATTATTTCTTCATATACTTTGGTTTTTCGATTGTGATTTTTTGGATACTTAAATATACTCGCTAGTCTGAGATTTGCTAAAAAGAAGACTGATGTAACTACAAAAGTAATTATCCATAATAAAGTTTCTGTTTGCAATTTAGTTATTAGTACGGGCAAATAATTAAGTTCTTCAAACCATAAAAATTCAGCCAATATATTAGTCGATAAATCAAATGCTGCCCACAATCCTAAGAGAATGACAAATATAATTAATATCTGTATAAAGTTGAGTTTTTCTAGTGCTTTGTATGACCTAAGTTTTAGCTTGTAAATAATATTTAATTTCATGGTTTATAATTTTAGATTAGTTATTTTATAGCAATTTTATTGAGTTTATCTACACTTATATCATGTCTGGTTGAATACTTAGACTTTGGAGAAAGAAAGGTAGAAGGCAGAAGAGAAGAAAAGGCTTGAAGGGAAAAAGTTTTTTGATCGTTAATTATCCGGATATGAGATTATACCAAATTAATAAGAAGCTGCATAGAATAATATATTGATTGGGATTGAGTGTATATCGAGATAGACAAGTTAATAAATTTCATAATTGTGTGCCACCTCACATAAAATTTATATAATATCAAATCCGGTTAATTGCACATAGAATCCTGTTATATAATATCTGTTTATAATCCTATAATTATACCAATTTCCTAAAGTCAGACTAAACATAACTTGACACCTTAGTTTTCAAGCTTGATAGATACTTTTACAAGTGTTGTTTCAGTTTATGAAATTGGTATTACTTCAATATTTAACCTCCTCCTACTCCCCTACTCCCCTACTCCCTCACTCCGCCGCTCCCAACTATATAATAAATATTCAACCGTATTTGATATAACACCCAATACCTAAGATCTACGACCTAATACCTCATTCTGTGCAGTCTCACATCAAATTAGTATTAGCAGGAACGAGAGTAGTCAGTCATCAATACTAAGTAGCAATATCAAGTCTCATTAATTAGCCATAATAAAAATGTTCTTCTCTTGAGAGAAAATATTTTTTAAATTTCCCCTTGTTCCCTACTTCCTACTCCCTACTCCCTACTCCCTACTCCCTACTCCCTAAATTTTTCCGAAGCGGTTATTTAAAGAGACATGATATAAAAAGGCATTTAATAAGCTATATCAAATCCTTTGAATTTGGTCTAAAAAAATTTTCCATCTGAGCGCCATTGCCAAATCTTTCAAGATTTCCCCCTCCTGGGAGGGGTTAGGGGTGAGTCCCCGCACTCTTTATCTAATTACACCAATACTACGGGATTTGATATTAGTCTCCTGAGTCGGATAGGAAGACTTGTCAAAAATTATAAAATATAATTTTAAATTTTAAGTTCGATCTTTTAGTTAATTAATAATTATATCACCTACATAAGGAATCACCTGATTTCTACCTTTTTCTTTTGCTTGATAAAGTGCTCGATCTGCTCCTGCAATTAAACTTTGATAAGTGGCTTCAGTAAATGGGATAATACTAGATACTCCTAAACTTGATGTTCTTAAATAGACTGTATTACTAAATTAATATCATCAGGATACATACGATTTTTCCAATCATCTACATGATTAAAAATCTCCGTTTCTGTATAACCTAAAATTTCTTGGCAACGGGTTGAATAAAAACATTCATTAGTTTTAATATTCCAATCCCATATACCATCATTATTACCGCGCAACGCTAATTTCCAACGTTCTTCACTTTTTTTTAAATCTAATTCCATTTGTTTACGCTCAGTAATATCTTTAATCAAGCCAATTAAATATTTTGGTTCTTGGGAAGTTTTGATTAAATATATATTCAAATATGATCAAATAATTTTACCTTTTTTGTGAATTAAACGGTTATCAGTTGAATATTTTTGTATATTTTATGCCAGAAGAGAGCGTAAATTAATTTGATAATCTTGCCGTTATTCTGCATAAATAATATCCACCAAGTTTAACTTTGATAAATCGGCATTACTATATCCCAAAATATTCCTAAATACTTGCTTAACTCGGAATATTTTTCCTGATAAAGTAGCAAAAAATATTCCCATTAAAGTCTGTTCAAAAGTCGCACGAAATTTTTCTTCACTTTCTTTTATTACTGCTTCAGCTAAAACATAGGAAGTGATATCTTGAAAAATTACTTGATAAAATTTTTCATCATTCTCTAACTGAATAATTTTATAATTGAAGAAGGAGACAGGAGACAGGAGACAGGAGACAGGAGACAGGAGACAGGAGACAGGAGACAGGAGACAGAAGGAAAATTACATGGGGATAGTCAACGAAGGGCCGCTCCGCGTCTACGCTCCCCCAAGTAATTTTGAACACCCCCGTTGACGATGGGGTATTAAACCCACAAAGAAAATGATAATATTTATCCAAATCCAATTGCCGTCTTTCCTCAAAGCTAGAATATTTGGTATAACATTTTTGCCATTTTTTGCTGTTTCCAGTATTGTCGCTATTACTTTTTGGTGTATTTCTGGTGGATGGATTTGTTTGGCGTGCATTTGCACAAGTTTTTCTCTGTGATAACCCAATATTTCTGTAGCTTTATAGTTAGCTTCTATAATCTTTCCCTGTAAATCAGCAATTAAAATTGCCTCACCCACATCTTGCATAAATGCACGGTACTTAAACTCTGAATTTTTTAATTTTTTTTCAGTTTTTTTGCATTCTGTTATATCAACATAATAGGAGATTTTTTTGTACTACGATTTTGTACAATTTCTGGAAAGATTGATATTTTGCGGAGCAAAACGCCATCCCACCCTACGGAAAGCTGCGCTAACGATCGCTTGCATCTAACGCCGACGCGGGGTCACACCGCTATTCCCTAAAATCTACAATATCTCACAACTCAAATAAGATTGCTATATATAGTAATTAGGAATGATTGATAAAAATTTTATTGCTTCGGTGTTTCCCATTCCCTATTTCCTATTTCCAGTTAAGAGTTTCCTAAAAGTCTAGAAGACCTAAAAACTCAAATAAGATTGTTATATCATGTCCGGATAATTAGTGATAAAAAAACTTTCTCCTTTTTCTCCTCTGTCTTCTTTTTCTCCTCTTTATTCTTTATTCTTGCTTCTTCATTCTTGCTTCTTTATTCCCTCCTGACTCCTAATAAATAATCTAGTTATTTGTAGCAAATATTTATCAAATTGGTATTAGAGAATTTTCCGAAACAGGGAAAGATTAAAATTAAGCTGTACAAATCAATTTCCTTGAAGAAGGAATAAGGAAGAAGGAAAAAGTGGATGGGTATAGTCAACGACCTAGCACTTTGTATCTACAAACCCCAACCAATTGTAAACAGCGTGTAGATAGCGGGGTATTAAACCCAAAAGAAAAAGATAAATGCTTACAGCGCTTTTCATTTAAGTAGACTACAAAATTATTTTTGCGCGCGGGAGCTAAGGAACAAGCAGCAGGGAATAGGGAGTATAAAAATACTTGATAGCTGTAGTATATACTATGTGAAAACCGCTATAATTGCAAACAACAAAAGCTATTGTTTCACTGAAAATTTCACAGTAAATATACTGCCTCGATCTAACTTTGAATAAACTTGAATAGTTCCTCCCATTCCTTCTACCAAAGTTTTAACAATAGATAAACCTAAACCAGCTCCACCAGAACGATTTCTAGCTTCATCCGCTCGATAAAAACGTTCAAAAATCTTAGCTTGTTGTGATAAAGAAATACCCTGACCTTTGTCACATACCTGAACGATCGCTTCACCACTTTGTTGACACAAATTTAAAATTATAGGAGAATCTTCACCAGAATATTTAACAGCATTATCAATTAAATTTAGTAAAACCTGTTTGAAGCGATTGCGGTCTACCATGACTTCAATTAACGATAAATTTATAGTTTTATCAATCTGATATTGTGATTTACCGACAATATTTTTTGATTTTAAACTTAATTTACTAGCAATATAATTATTATTGATATTTTGCTCTAAACTTAGTTTTTTAGAGTTGCCAATCTGGGCAGAGACTAGATTACTTTTTTCTGTAATAATTGAATTTTTATTATCACTAAATATTTGCTCTAGATTAACAAAATCACTTCCATTACCAAACCTCAGAATAATTTCTCGACCACTAAACTGTTTAGCCATTTCCACTACTTCTGCTACCAAATCATTCAGTACAACCGCTTCTAAATGAAAATGAATTTGTCCACTATCTGCTCTAGCTAACTCCAGCAAATCTTTCAATAATTCAACAGTACGTTGTGCTTCCCCAGAAGCTATCGAAATAGCTTCTTTCTGAATCTCCGTTAAATTATTACCCCTTCTCAAAAGACTCTGAAGATAACCAGAAACAATAGTCAAAGGAGTTCTTAACTCATGAGAAACATTACTCACAAACTGCCTTTGCTGTTCCCAAGAATCAGACAACCGGCCCAACATAGTATCTAAAGTTCTCGCCAACTCCTTAACTTCACTAGGAGCGCGTTCTAAAGAAACTGTTGCTCGATCTAGAATATCGGCATTAACATTATCAGCAAGTTGACTAATATGACGCAGAGGTATGAGAGAACGTTGAATATAGACAGTTATAGCAAGTGTTACTCCAATTATTGCCAAAATACTCGCCACACTTAAACTCATAACCATCGTCACTAGCATCTTTTGATCGCGGGAAATGTCTAGAGCGATATAAAGTTTACCAACATTCATCCCATTAACTGTTAAAGGACCACCACATAACACAAAATAGCGTCCATTTATTGGATAAACTAAGGGTTTTGAGGGCATTTCAGCTAAAGATTTTAAAACAAAATGGTCACTGTCACTCTGGAAATTTTGTGATTGAACTATCACAGTACCTTGCTGATTTTTGACCCAAATAAATACATTGGCCAATGTTAAATTATCAATAGCTTTCTGTAAACTTTTCTTGACATACCACGTTTCACTGTACATTTCAACATCTCTGGGAAAACGTTCAGCTATCTGCTCAATGTTATGCTTATGAGTGACTATCAACAATTGCTGCATCTTCCAACTTGTCCACAAGGCTACACTCCCTAGTCCTAATACTGAAAATAATGCAATACCCAATGTTAGGCGTGTCTGCAAAGAAGATGGCTCGAGTTTCCACCGCCCTAATTTGAGATTTTTCGGCCATTTAGCGATAAACTTCATCTTAAACTTAATTATGGGTAAAAAATATTTAAACTACAATTGTCATTAATTTAGCTACATATCCTGAGAAAACCCTGATAATTTTGTGGAGATATTCATACCTTTTGCTATTTGAAATTGCTACGCTGTAATTAGGAAACTATTTCTAGGAAAGAAAATTTCAAGAACACTTTTAGACACAATCATGTCTAGAGTAGTAACCATTAGGGAAAAGCGAATCACTAATTCATAATTCTTATGTTCCAACAAGAATTACAAGAATTTGTAGTGGTTTGTTGCATAAGAGCAATAGGGAAAGACCCGATGAAACTTCGTCAAAAAACATTAATAGTTATTAGTACGGCGATGGCTAGTTTGATAGTGGTGTTGTTTATTACAGCATCAATGATATTGTTTTATGGCTGCCAAAATTTGGAAGTCGATTACGTTTATCTAGATGTAGCAAGGGCATTAAATCTATTAGATGATGAGATATCTAATTTATCTGTAAAAGTAAAACAGGATAGAATATATGCCTTATCAAAAAAGTTAGTTGATCAGAATAAACTAGAGTCCAATAATATAAATAAATTTATTGATTTTAATTCATTCGATAATTTTGGGATTAATCAAAAACTGAACTTTCTATTGCTACTTGATGCTCGAGGAGAAATTTTATTTAGTCAAGAATTCGATGGAAGTCAACAAACAGAAATACTAATATCTGAGAACTTAAAAAAATATCTACCAATAGGTAAAAATATAAGTCAGCAAACAGGTATTATTCTTTTACCAGAAACTTATCTCCCGATCGCTGATACTCCTATTTTGAATGAAATAGATAGTCTAAACGTCCTTGGTGAATTAGTGTATGATATTAATCTTAATTATTTAGGAGTCAACCCACCCCTCGCCCCTCCCCCTCCCAGGAGGGGAAGTCAGTCGGACCGAGTCAGGAAGAAAGAAAGAAGAAGAAAGAGTAGTAGAGGAAGAAAGTTTTTTGTTTGCGCTCTTATCCGGACAAGACATCATACCTCTTTTCACCAAAGCCATCTAAACAATAACATCCTCATTGTTGGGTGCTATATAAACGATGCAACAATAGCAAAGTTAGCTGAATTAACAAAATTATCACTAACTTTTAGTCGGTGGGAAAATAACTCGCAACAAATTGATCGGCAACTGAAAACTTCAGAAATAGTTCTAGAACCGCTCAATTCCGATCGAGTAAATGGTTATAGAACTGTCAAAGATATCGATACTCAACCTCCTCTAATTTTACAAAGAGAAGTAGATCGAATTATCCGCCACCACAGTCGCTCATTTTGGAGTTACTTTATTTTTTCATCGGTAATAGTAGGTCTAGTTTTTGGGATCGTTATGCTGGCACTCAGAGAAAAATTGTTAGTCTCTCGTATTTCAAAATTAAACAAAATAGTTAATAAAATAGCTTCTAGTGGAGACCTTTCAATGCGCGTACCAATGCCAGGGGATGATGAGTTGTCAAACCTAGCTCAGACTATGAATAAAATGCTAGAAGCTTTACAACATTCTCAACTTGAATCTCAAGACAACGAAGAACGATATAGACTAATGGCAGAAAACTCCACTGATATGATTTCTCGTCACTCTCCAGATGGGGTTTTCCTTTATGTATCCCCCGCTTGTCGCAACCTGATGGGATATTCTCCATTAGAAATTGTTGGTACTCATCCAAAAGAGTTTTTTGCACCTGAAGATATTAAAGCGATTGCCAAAGCCTATCACACTATTATTAACAATCCCGTAACTTACACTATTGCCTACCGCGTTCTTTGTCAAGAAGGTAAATATATTTGGTTTGAAACCACCGCTCGTACAATTCGCGATCCTGAAACGGGGAAAGTACAAGAAATAATTGCAGTTTCTCGTGACATTTCTGACCGTAAACAAAGAGAACAAGAATTACAAGAAAGTGAAGCTGCTATTCGGAGATTGTACGAAATAACTTCTACTCCTTGTCAAGGTACAAATCAAGATAATTCTATTATCTTCTGTTTTTATGAACGCCTCCAAAAATTATTAGAAATGGGCTGTCAAAAGTTCGGCCTAGAAATAGGAGTATTGTCTAGAATTGAAGATAATAAATATACTATTGTTGCAGCTAAAACTCCAGATAATTCTATTTTGAAAGGAGAAGAATTTGACCTAGAAAAAACATTTATTTTTACAGCAATAGCAGAAGATCCAATATGTTTTGAATCTATTCAATATTCAGGTTTCTGTATCACAGTAGATATGGCTTTCCAAATCGAGGCTTATATGGGAACGTCAGTTATGGTGGGCGGCTCAGTTTATGGGACTCTCAATTTCTGGAGTCCTAAAGCCTTAAATGAACCTTTGAAAGCTGTAGATAAAGAATTATTAAAACTAATGGCTCAGTGGATAGGTGGAGAATTAGAACGTCAACAAACCGCTAATGATTTAGCAAAAGCTAGAGATGAAGCACTCGCTGCAACGAGAGCAAAAAGTGAATTTTTAGCTACTATGAGCCATGAAATTAGAACCCCGATGAATGCAGTTATTGGCATGACTGGTTTACTATTAGATACTCCTCTCAAAACAGACCAAAAAGATTTTGTCCAGACTATTCGTAGTAGTGGTGAGACTTTACTTACACTCATTAATGATATACTTGATTTCTCAAAAATAGAATCTGAGAAACTAGATTTAGAAGCAAATCCTTTTGATTTACAACATTGTCTAGAAGAATCTGTTGACTTATTAGCAGCAAAAGCTAGTGAAAAGAATTTAGAACTTGTCTATTTCATCTCTCCAGAAACTCCAACTACTATTATCGGAGATATTACTCGGGTACGTCAAATTTTAGTTAATCTCTTGAGCAATGCGGTGAAATTTACCTCTAATGGTGAGGTATTAGTTTCTGTTAGCAGTAGACGGCTAGAAGCAGAAGAAAATTCACAGAATTTAAAGGCAAAAAATAGCTCAGAATTTGATAATTGTGATATTTTTCCCGTATATGAAATACAATTTTCAGTCAGAGATACAGGTATTGGTATTCCTACTACTCGCATGAATCGTTTATTTAAGTCTTTTAGTCAAGTTGATTCTTCTACCAGTAGGGAATATGGGGGTACAGGTTTAGGATTAGTTATTAGTAAAAGATTAGCTGAAATTATGGGTGGTCAAATGTGGGTTGAAAGTATGGGTGCAGTTGGAGGTAATCCCCCAGCAGGCTATAAGTTTTTAGATGAAAAATTAGAGTATATCAACGAAAAATTAGGTTCAAGTTTTTATTTTACAATAGTCACAGAATGTAGCATTAAAACTGTCAAAGATCAATTAATTCAAACTAATTATTTAGATAATAATCGACATAGTTTAATAGACAAAAAAATACTAATAGTTGATGATAATACTACAAATAGAAAAATTTTGTTGAAACAAACTGAATCTTGGGGCATGAGAGTTAGCACTGCTGAAAATGCTACTCATGCTTTAGATTTAATGACTAAAAAGTACAAATTTGATCTAGCAATTATAGATATGCAGATGCCTGAAATTGATGGTTTAACTTTAGCAAATAAAATTCGTCAAAATCCAATGTATCGGGATTTACCTCTAGTGATTTTGACTTCTTTCGGTAGGCAAGAAATTAATGATTTTTATCAATTATTTGCAGCCATTATTAATAAACCTGTTAAACAATCTCAGCTTTATGAAACCTTACTAAATATTTTTTATGGTAAAGGTTTTGAAATTAGAATCACAAACAATAATATTAAATGGAATTCTCAAACTATTCCTTTATTAGCAGAACAATTACCGCTGCGAATATTATTAGCAGATGACCATTTAGTTAATCAAAAAGTAGCTTTACAAATTTTACAACGCATGGGATATCGTGCTGATGTTGCTAGTAATGGTTTAGAAGTTTTAGAAGCTGTATTTAGTTTGCCTTATGATGTGGTTTTGATGGATGTACAGATGCCTTTGATGGATGGCCTAGAAGCTGCTCGTCGCATTCGGCAAAAATATGAAAATATCACAGAACATCCTGAAAAAGTTTCTCAGCGAAGACCTCGAATTATTGCTATGACAGCTAATGCTATGCAGGGCGATCGTGAAGAATGTATAGCTGCAGGAATGGATGATTATATTAGTAAACCAATACGGATGGAGCAACTTATAGAAGCTTTAAGTAAAGCTAAGTCTATTGTGTCAGAAGGAAAGGAAAAATTGACTTTCCCACAATCAAATTTATCTCCAGCAACCGTTCCAGACGATAATCACATTTTCACAGAACAGACTATTCTTGAGAGTAAGGTAATAGAAGGGTTAAAAGAAGTAGAAGCTCTAGATGAAGTAATAGATATTTATTTAGATACTTCTCCCGAACTTTTAGAGAATATTAATATTGCTATTAATCAAGCCGATCCACTTATACTTAAGAATGCTGCTCATTCTCTCAAGTCTATTAGTGGTACTCTAGGAGCAATGATTCTTTATAAAATTTGTCAAGAATTAGAAATTATGGCTCGTTTAGCTTATGAGTCAGAAAATTCTACTCCAACAGAAGCAATAGAGATTTTTTCTCAGGTTAAAGTGGAGTATGAAAAAGTTATTGCTGCCTTGAAAATAGAGCGACAGAAATAGTAGGGGCAGGTTCCGCGTTAAGTTAATGCTGTTACAAATTATTCAGATGAACCCGCCCCCAACCCAATAATCTAGCTGAAAATATATTTTTATTTCCGAAACAATTTAATATTAAAGGAATAGGAAATATGATTAATAGTCACAAAAATCAACTCGTAGGGGTGGGTTCATCTGTTCAATTATGATACCCAAAATTAATATCATAAACCCACCCCCATCACCATTAATTCCACAGCAAAATATTTATTCATGGGTTTTAGGTGGGTTTTGTTAATAATTAATGATCGCATAACCGAAATACCCGATTTGGTAAAGATTTAATAATCTTGGGGACTGAGTTACATTTGTGTAGTATTTAAATTACATTATAGGTAATCTTCTGGCTGGAAGAGAGTAATTAAATAAAAGCCTAAATATTTATTGGTAATTAAGACCCTCAACAATCAGAGGGTTTTTTTTATTTTAAAAGAGATTTACTGGAAAGTATAGCGCTACGCGCAAGTCATAAGTTAGTAGGGGCGAATGGCCATTCGCCCCTACAGAAGTCAGAAGTCATCCCTGACTAAGTTTGAGCATTTATAAACGTCCTAACCTATTTGCGTCACCTGTTTAATTTGCTGTCGGCAATTCCCCTCCCGTTAAATCGCCCGATGATAACGGGAGACCCCTTGCCGAATCAAGTGGGATAAGTATTTTCTCATTTTCTCGCGATCGCTTGAGAATCAATACATTTGTTGCAACTTTAAAAAACACAGTTGTTTAATTTCTTTGCACCTGCAATGAAAATAAAATATCCCTAAATAAAGAAGGGAGCTTTGTTGAAACTCCCTAATACATTTAATACTGACTTATAATACTGACTTATATCATGTCCGGATAATTAGTTATAAAAAAACTTTCTCCTTCAACTCCAGTTGTTCTTCTTTCTTCCCTCTTTCCTCTTTCCTCCTGACTCCTGACTTCCCCTCCACCGGAGGGGTTAGGGGTGGGTTGACTCCTGAGGACTCCCTAGTTATTTATTTATCACTGTTTAACCGGACATGATATTAATACTGTCAAACTATTCACTCACAAGCAAAGAAGCTATTGGAATGATTTACTTTTGAGACTTGTGCTTAGTAGCAGCAACTAAACCACCGATAGTCATTAGACCTAATAAACTAGAAGGCTCAGGTACAGATTCAGATAAGATACCACCTGCTGATGTAATCTCGAAATTGTAGAGACCTTCGTGAGAACCTTCAGCATTTCTGCAAAAACACTGAAATTTTCTCCACAGCCCTTGACAAAACCTCCGACTTATGAACCAAAGCAAACCTCACATACCCTTCTCCAGCTTTACCAAAACCAGCTCCTGGGGCTACTGCAACCCCAGTATTTTTCACTAAGTCCACACAGAAACCTACAGAATTATTGGCCCATGCTTCCGGCAACTTTGCCCAAACATACATAGTGGCCGATGGAGTAGGCACAGGCCAACCAATTCGATCTAATGCCCCAACAAACACATCCCGACGTTGGCGAAAAATATCCACAGTTTCTCGAACTACCTCTTGAAGACCAGTCAAAGCAGCGATCGCTCCATTGAGAATGCCTTGATACTGATTAAAATCAATACAAGCTTTAACCTGTCGCAAAGCTTGAATCAATTCAGTATTACCAATGGCATAACCAACTCGGAAACCGCCCATACTATAAGATTTAGACATAGTAAAAAATTCTATAGAAACAGTTTTTTCTGGGTCAGCTTGAAAAATAGAAGGAGCGATAGATTGTTTTTTGGGTGCTTGAGAAAAGGTATCAAAAACAAAGTCTAAATATGGAGCATCGTGAACTAAGACTAAATTATGTTTTTGGCAAAAAGCAACAGTTTCTTGGAGAAAAGATAAAGGAGCGATCGCTGTTGTCGGATTATGAGGGTAACTCAAAACCATCATTTTTGCCTGAGATAAGACAGCTGGAGGTATGTCTGCCAAAACTGGCAAAAACCCATTTTCTGCCAATAAAGGCATAGGGTAAACTTGACCCCCCGCCAAAAACACCCCACCACTATGAGAAGGATAACTAGGGTCTTGCAGTAAAGCAAAATCACCAGGATTAAGTATAGCCAAAGGTAAATGAGCCGTACCTTCCTGAGAACCAATTAGAGGTAAGACTTCAGTTTCTGGGTCTACTGGAATGTCAAATTTATCAGTATACCACTGAGCTGCTGCTTGCCGAAAAGCTTGAGTGTTAGAAAATAACGAATAGCCGTGAGTAGTAGAATCTGACAAAGATTGAGCGATCGCTTCTAGAGCTTTGGGAGGCGCTGGTAAGTCAGAAGACCCCAGAGACAAATCTATTAAATCTTGCCCTGCTGCTTTTGCTAATGCTTTTGCCCGGTCCATATCGGCAAATACATTAAAGCTTAGGGGGGCTAAACGTTGTGATAATTGCATTTTGATTCCACCTCTGAATTGACTTGTGTAGTTATTATCTACTTTACTTTTGCCAAATATTTGTCAATCTTCCAATACCCGCTGTCAAAAGTCAAAATTTGAGAGGCACACAGTCGTACATGGGAATTAGGCAATAATTGAAAATACTTCAATACACCCAACTCCCCATTACCCCATCTATTTCCCATCAAGATTTTTATATCTGAATTCAGCGATCGCTCTAGGTTTCTCCACCAATCTCTGAAATACATTTGTATTGGATTGTATTATTGCGACATACGCATTAGCGGTACTTTGGGAAAAAATATGTTAAGAACAGCATAAAATCCTTATATAGTCTAGGTTTTACATTTAACCAACCTTTTTCCTGATATATCTAGGTTTTCCTGCGGAATGCTACGCAAAGAGCCATTTTTAGCCAGAGCAACGTATTTCCCTTGCCCCTACTAGCTTTGAAGGAATTTTCGCTCTAAAAAATATCAAAGTACCGTTAGTAGAGAAGGGATCTGAATTCAGCGATCGCTCTAGGTTTCTCCACCAACACCTGAAATACGTTTGTCTTATACTGTATTATTGCGACATACGCATTAGTAGAAAAGGAATATGTTAACTAGGAGGTTTATAGAACCCTGATGGTATCTTGACCTTGATGACAATTTTGAGCCATGGAGTCTTCGTGGGATAGAGGCAAGAGGAGAAACTGGTATTAGACAGAAAAACGTTGCGTAAGTCCTAAGAATATTGTCAACTACACAAATTATTCAGTATTCTAAATAAACTACTCTAACTAATAAAATAACAATGACCAAAAAAGAGGGTCAATAGCTTCCCCTTTCAAGGGGATGAAAAAAGTAAACTTCAGTATTTTCTTGCCTCTGGCCTCAGCCGGAGGTACTGATAACTGATATAGCACTACAAAAATTGGTTAGGACATTTTTCAATCCTAAAATCCTTTTACAGTTTGCTATTCCCTGTTCCCGGTTCCCTATTCCCTAGCGCGTAGCGCTATAACTGATAACTGAAATGACCACACCTTCCTCTGTTACCGTTACCGTTCCCGCAACTACTGCAAATATCGGCCCTGGTTTTGACTGCATCGGTGCTGCTCTCTCCTTATATAACCGCTTAAAATTTTCTATTGCGGATAGCGCAACAGAACTCAAAATTTCTGTCACTGGCAAAGAAGCTGCACGAGTAAGCACAGATAATACCAATCTCGCCTATCAAGCATTCGTCAAATTATATGAACATCTCGACCAAATACCGCCATCTGTAGAAATAGAAATCGACTTAGGCGTACCCTTAGCTAGGGGTTTAGGAAGTTCAGCTACTGCAATAGTCGGAGGTTTACTCGGAGCAAATCAACTGGCGGGACATCCTTTGAGTCAAACAGAAGTAATGAATTTAGCGGTCGTCATTGAAGGACACCCAGATAACGTTGTACCTGCCTTACTCGGTGGCTGTTGTTTAACTGCCTCTACTCCTACTGGTTGGGAAATATGTGATATTCCTTGGCATTCTGATATTGTGCCAGTAGTAGCAATTCCAGACTTTGAACTTTCAACAGCAGAAGCGCGACGAGTTTTACCAACAGAATACTGTCGCGCCGATGCAATATTCAATGCTGCCCATTTAGGCATTTTGTTAAGAGGTTTAGAAACTGGTAATGGAGATTGGTTAAAAGCTGGAATGCAAGATAAAATTCACCAACCCTACCGTAAGTCTCTAATCACAGGATATGAAAAAGTCAGATTAGCTGCTTTAGATGCTGGTGCTGATGAAATGGTAATCAGTGGTGCTGGCCCGACTTTATTAGCACTGACAAATTCGCTCACAACATCAGCAGTAGTAACAGCAATGGCAGATACTTGGAAAAATCAAGGAGTAGTTACAGAAGTAAAAGCTTTAGAAGTTGACACTAGAGGAGCAATTTGTAATTAGCTTGGTGATTTGATAGAACGCGATCGCTACCTTGGTATAATTGGCAAGCGAACACCAATGCTTGTCCAAATTTTCCATAAATTTAGCGATCGTCATAATTTTTTCCTTCTAGATTAAATATACATATAGCACTTTCGGTGCAGACTGGTATGCAAACGTGCAGGTAATATCATCTTCGGATAATTAGACTTGTCGCTTTATAACTTAAAAAATCCTCAAAAACTTTGTTCTGTCAGGATTGTAGCTATTGGCAGCTAAAAAGTTTTGGAATTATTGCTCTGTCTAGGTTGGAGCGATTTTTTTCATCTATTTAGCCACAACTCTATTAGTTATGAAAAAAAACTATCCTTTCAGTTGCTATTCAGTTGCTATCGCAAATCTCTTTTTTCTCTCTAAGACCTACAGACGTTCCATGCAACGTCTCTACTACTCCCTACTCCCTACTCACTTATTTATCAGTATTCAACCGGAGGTGATATCACCAAATAAATCATTTTTTGTACCTTTTTCCCAAAAAGCTCTTCCCTGTTCTACCAAGCGTGAAAAAAGAATGTTACGAATAATTAGAAGAGTTAAAATACTTGACATCAGATGTTACAAGTGACTAAAAAGACGTCCTAAGAAATGATACTTAATATATTAATTCTGTACGTCGCCCTAACGACGGAGACCCTAACTGAGTTCCGAGTTCTGACTCCTAAGTACTCACATAATTATTTGTAGCAAACATTTGTCATGCTTGGTATTCCCTGTTCCCTACTTCAGGCCAAAATTTATACCTTTTTCACCAGAGGTCTATTTATCAGTATTCAACCGGACATAATATAACAGGGAACAGAGAAAGACTGTTAAACTATCAGCTCTATTCAATGAGTCAATATTTATATACCCAATTTCAATGCTAAACAGCTTATGCTAAATGTTAATATTAAACATTATTTTTCCTCAGCAGTAATTATTTAACTTTCAAAGTCCGTAAACGATTGATCGCTGCTGCCAACTCAAAACGTCGGAAGATAGCTAAATCTGCTTGTGGAAAAGGAAGCAAAACATCCAAACCTTTAGATTCAATATCTACCATAATAGCATCAACAACTTCTGACAATGTTCGATCACTATCCATGTATTGTTTTTTAGCATAAACCATAGCTGCACCAATCGCCGTTAGTTGGTCTTTACTCACTAACTGTTCAACACTAGAGAGATCAACATCCTCGCTACCAAACACAACCTCATCAACGTCTCGTACTTTTAAACGCACATCTCGTCGTCCCCGACTGGGATCTAAACTTTCTGATAGTGGTATCCGCGCTCGAATTTCACCAAAATTTTCACCACCTTCAGAAGTACGACCAGTAACGTATTTTTCGGCAATCTCTTTAGCTTTTTCTGTAACTTCTTTAGCTTGGAAGTTTTCCATAGCAATAATTTTATCTGCCACTTCAAAATAGTCACCACTACCACCCATAACCAAAATTGTTGATACTTGATAGTCAATATATAACTGTCTTACCTTATCAATAAAAGGAGTTATAGGTTCACTATCTTTGGCAATAAGTTCTTGCATCCGGCGATCGCGAATCATAAAATTAGTTGCTGCTGTATCCTCATCTACTAACAAGACAGGAGAAGTTGTGGCAATTTCTTCAGATTCTTCAGGTGGAGCATTTTTAATACCTATCTCCAAAGCTTCCATAATATTTGCAGCTTGAGAAGTACTACCACTAGCATTTTCAGTAGTAAATTGAGTAGTAGAACGGTCTTGAGGCAATTGATTAATAAACGGCGAAATATCTACACCTGCAACACTACGACCATCCTCTGCTCTAATTTTCACCGCTGCTGGATCTGTCACAACAAATTCACGTCCATCACCAGGAATGTGATTATAAACCCCTAATTCAATCGCTTTGAGGAGGGTAGACTTACCATGATAACCACCACCCACAATTAATGTCACCCCTTTAGATATTCCCATGCCAGAAATTTTACCTTGATTCGGGCATTCAAACTCTACTTCCAAAGATGGAGGAGACTGAAATGGCACTACATTCTCAGATGACAAAGGGCGACTGTCAATCCCACTACGACGTGGTAAAATTGCACCATTAGCAACAAAAGCCACCAGATTTTTTTCTACCAACTGCTTCCGTAAAAAATCTGTATCTTCTACAGTTTCTACATGACGGCGACAAGCATCAGCATCTAATTGTTCATATTTGAGACTCCGATGAACAATATAAGGCATATCATCACACAACATTTCTGCGGCCTGTCTGCCTAGAATACGACGACCATTTGCAGGTAATCCAACTATTAATCGTACTTCAACACCTTTTTGAGGATTGTTTTTTAATTTTATCGGTTTTCCTCTTTGTAAAGCGGGGTTTGACCCAGGAGAAACAACTTTAGGAGCTGGAGGATCTATATTAGCCAAATATACTGATGTTCGTTCCAGCACTTCCTGTCCCATTTTCGTAATTGCCACCATCCCACTTTTGCCAGTTCCACGGCGTCCACTGACCTCATAAGCCATTCTGTCAAATTTACGAGTCAGGAAATCTCGTAGGGCAACTTCTCGAATTGGACTTTGATAAAGTTCTGGAGGAAAAGCAGCAACTGTATAAGGCACCTGCACCCGAAGTTTACTAGGAGCCCCAAAGGGGTCTCCCTGAATATAATCAATAATTAGGGTAAAGTCAGGAAATTCGTAACTACCTTGAATGTCTCTGTAGGCTTTGTAGTTACAGTTGTCTAAATCTAAAAGTTTCTGCCTCAGAGTTTGTTGATTAGTCATTTTTCAGGTATCAGGTGTCATTTCAGTTATCAGTTATCAGTTATCAGTTCCTATGGCTGTTTGCGCAGCATTCCGCAGGAAAGTCAAAGGCTTGAAATACTGAAGTTTATTTTGTTCATTCCCCTTCAAGGGACAGGAGACCTTATTTTTTGGTCACTATTAAGATTTTGTATTTGACGATTGATCTTTTACAGTCAGTGCCTATAAGAATACAAAGTATTTTATAGATTAGAACATATATTTAATCAGTAACCAAAAACCTTACAGTAAAATTTGTAATTATGGTCTAATGATAACCATTATTTTCCAAAACGTATAAGTTAATCAAAGCCATTAATTATACTTTATTAAGAGTATAATGTCAAGTCTAAAAATGAGAAAAAAAAGATAAGAAATATTGTAATACTGAGTATCAGTTAAATTTAGTTATACTGAAAGTTAGATAACAAAATTTGGTATCAGAGAAACAACCAGTTCAAATATCTAAATTAACAGCAAAAATGATGGAGAAATTCATTGGTCAAGTTTTACGCGATCGCTATCATATACAATCTGTACTTGGCGGTCAAACTGGTCGTAGAACTTTTCTTGCTAATGACTTACACACAGATTCGTTGGTTGTCATTAAGTTATTGCTATTTAGCCCTGACTTTACTTGGGAACATCTGAAACTGTTTGAGCGGGAAGCTGAGGTGCTGAAATTTCTGGAACATCCCTCTATTCCTCAATACCTGGATTACTTTGATGTGGAGATGGAGTCAGGAAAAGGTTTTGCCTTAGTTCAAACTTATATAGAGGCTAAATCTTTGTCCGACTGGATACAGTCTGGTCGTACCTTTAGCGAAGTCGATATCAAAGCGATCGCCACAAAGCTATTAAAAATTTTAGATTACCTGCATAATTGTCAACCACCTGTTATTCATCGGGATATTAAACCCAGTAATATTTTATTAGCTGACCGCAGTGGTAATAGCATTGGGCAAGTTTACCTGATTGATTTGGGTTCAGTTCAAACAGCAGTACATGGTGGGACCCGGACAATTGTTGGCACTTACGGCTATATGCCACTTGAACAATTTGGGGGACAAACTACACCTGCTTCAGATTTATATGCTTTGGGAGCGACTCTTATTTATCTGGCAACTGGGCAACATCCCGATGAATTACCTCAAGAGGAGATGCGTATCCAGTTTGAAGAGCAAGTCAATCTCAGTCCACATCTAATCGACTGGCTGAAATCAATGACAGAGCCAAGTTTAGATTTACGGCTGAAATCGGTAAAACAAGCATTAGAAGCTCTAAAAATACCCAACCTCCTAAAAAATCAGTTGACTGCCGTTACCAAACCTGAAGGTAGTAGAGTTCAAGTTACGAAGACCAGACAGATATTGGAAATTGTTTTTCCGCCACGAGGTTTCAATTTAGAGCTAATCCTCATCATTTTGTTTGCATTTCCATGGTATTTCGTTTTTGGCAATGGGTTTATTGTAAGCTGGAATTCTGGTGATTGGTTATCTGTTCTATTTGCACTTTTTTTCTTGCTAACAGGTCCGGCAATGACTTGGACAATTATCTCGATTTTATTTGGAACAATTAGATTTCGTATTACTCAATCAAAGATTTCTCACTCTTTGGAAATATTCGGGTTGAGGTGGTGGCAATTAACTGCACCTCGACAAAAGATTACACAAATTGAAATCACTCCCTCATATATAATAAAAGAGAGCGAAGGAGGTACTGCAATAGTACCTCCTAAAATTAACATTTGGGTAGGAACGAAGAAATTCACAGTAGGTGATAATTTAAGATGGAATAATAATTTCGACTTGACTCCCCCTGAGCGTGACTGGCTTGCTCAGGAGTTAAGCTCCTGGCTAAATTTACCGATTAGCAAGAATTTTTAATAAAAAATTTTGACTCGCCAAAAGGTTAAAATTCAGGAAGGTAAAAGGTCTAGGTCTTGGGAAAAGATGAAGAATGCTTAGAAGTCATACTCCCACTACAATGGAATTAAGTCGGAGGTAGTCAAAGATGATAACTTCTAACCAACAACTCCCTACTTCTTTAGTTCCTAGTAATTTCCAGAATACCTCGGTCACCATCAAGATTGGCCTCAACTCCTACAGGTAAAGCTGCATTTGGACCATCGTGGCCAAAAGGAAGCTCGGAAACGATAGGAATATTTAGATCGGACAGGCGATCGCGCAATACATCCCCAACAGTAAATTCTTTATTATTCATAAGGCCAGTAGAAGACTGACTAAACCGCCCCAGGGCAATACCATTTACCTGCTGTAAAACCCCAGCCATCCGCCAGTGAGTCAACATTCGGTCAATACGGTAAGGAGCTTCATTTGTATCTTCTAAGGCTAAAATTGTCCCCCTCAAATCTGGTTGATACTTAGTGCCTAATAAATGACCAGCTACAGTCAAATTTGCAGGCATTAAATAGCCCTTGGCCTGGCCTCCACCCCAACCATTGCCTTGTAAAGGTTCTAGGGAACGACCCTCTACCAAGTCAAATAGTCGTTGAATTGACCACTCTGGTTCTGCAGCTAAAGTAGTTAATAATGGACCATGAACACAGGAAAAATTGCTAATTTTACTAAAAGTCCACAACAGGGCAGTAATATCAGAAAAACCAATCAACCATTTAGGAGCAGGCAATGAAAAATCATTGAGGTTTGGCCAGTTTTCGAGTAAGCGAGTCGTACCATAACCACCCCTAGAGCAGAGAAGACCACGATAATTTTCATTACTCATCGCTGCTATTAATTGAGTGAGGCGACTTTCGTCTGTACCTGCTAAATAACCCCATTTCTCATCATAACCAGGAGTTAATTCTACTTGGTAGTCATGCGATCGCCAAATTTCCACTCCCTTTTCAAAAGCATCTAATTCTCGCAGACAACCGCTTGGTGAAATAACTTGTAGTAAGTCACCAGGTTTTAACCAATTTTGATTTAGCATATTATTATTGTAGAAGGAAAAAGGAAGAAGTTTGATTATTTATCTTCCGTTATTTGAACTATAGCAACCGTCAGGTTGATTAGGATAATTAGTGGGAGCATCTTGCTCGCGTTATGAATCATATCATGTCCCCTAGTGTCGTTTTTGTAAAAGTTAGCGTGAATATCTACAGGATATTTAAGTTTTTTCAGGCTTTTAAGCCTTCTTCCCTCTTACTTCTTCCTTACCCTTACCAAAGTTATGTTATAATTTTATCCATTCTTTCAACAGTAATGGTATTGATTGAACTAGGGACAAATCATCTAATGATATCAGCTACGATCGCCTCCGCTCCAATGAAAAGAAAGCGGTCGTTTTGCTGGCGCACAACTCCGTTAACGCTGCGCGATATGTTTGCGGAGTATGACCTAGGAAAAAGCGGAGCTTCCCGTAGGGTGGGATGGCGATCTTCGGAGCGGGTCTGCAAGAACGGGTCTCCTCGCCATATCCAATCGACCAAGAGAGAGGATGTATTTCGGTTTCTTTCCCATCTCCCCATCTCCCCATCTCCCCATCTCCCCATCTCCCCATCTTCCCATCTCCCTCTATCATTACGGCGACACCACTACCTAACTTGATTCACAACTAAAATATTACGATTTCGGTCACCTACTCGTTTATACATAAACTTATCAACACTGTCTTTTGCTAAATATATTCCTAATCCACCTATAGGGCGTTTATCTAAGGTTTGTTGTAAAGTTTCTTCTGTTACCATTTCTGCTTGAGTAGGGTCATAAGGTATGGCTGTATCTTCAATATAAACAGTTAAATTGTGCTCATTTATTTCTGCTTGTACAGAAATATCTCCTGCTAAACCAGCTTTATCATAGCCATGAGTAATAATATTTGTTGCTATTTCATCTACTGCTAAACGTAATTTATATGATGCTTTTTTTTCTAAACCAGCTTCTTTTCCTGCCGACATAATATACTGACCAATTTTTCCTAAAGAGTCTAGGTTAGCTGACACTATTAAAGGTTTCATAATGCTCCTTTTTTTTTAGTTTTTTTTAGTAATAATTTTCATCTTTTGTGTGGCGGGTTTAATACCCCATCGTCACCCGCAGTCCTTAAAATTGTTTTGGGTTTGAATCCCACCATGCAATTCTCCCTTCTACCTCCCCCCTTTGAAAGGGGGGAAGGGGGGGATACCTTCTGCCTTATGCCTTCTTCAATAATTTCGACGCACCGCTAATATTGTAATATCATCAAATTGTGGCGCATCATCCATATAATTAAATAAATTATCTTTAATGCGTTCCATCAATTATGAGGCATAATTAGCAGATTTTTCTACTATTTCTTTTAGCTTATTATCTGTAAATAACTTTCCATCAGGAGATTTTGCCTCAGTTACTCCATCAGTATAACCTATTAATATATCTCCCCTTTCTAAATGAACCTGCTGAATTCCAAACTGCATATTTGGCATCATTCCTACCGCAGGACCAGTAGAATTTAATAGTTGTTTTATTATACCATCTTGATTAACAATAAATAGCGGTTCATGTCCTCCATTAATATAGCTGAGTATACCCGTTTTCGGATCTAGCACCCCAAAAAATAATGTGGCAAACATACTCATTTGCCAATGTTTTTCTGCAACATAGTTGTTTGTAAGACGAACAGCTTGAAGAGCATTCTGGTGAGCTAAGTTAGTTGCATTTGACTCACCTATCCAATCAGAATTTTTAGGTTTATGTGCTTGAAGTATAGAAGCTGCTGTTCCTCGGAATTGAATTTCCCCAGAAAAAATACGAATTAAGCTGCGGAATAGAGCCATAAATAATGCTGCCCCTACTCCTTTATCACAAACATCTGCAATTACTAATCCTATTTGATTGTTATCAAATGTGAAAGCATCGTAAAAGTCTCCTGCCACTTGCTTTGCTGGATGAAAACAAGCAACTATTTCCCAATCATCCAACTTAGGAAGATCGTAGGGAAGAAAGTCTATTTGAATCTGTCTACCCTTTTCCAATTCATTGTCTAGAGCTTTGGAATAAGTATCTAGTTGCCCATAAAGTCTGGCATTTTCTAATACCAATCCTATGTGTTCCGCTATAGCTTGCATTGACTCTGCCATTCTCGAAGTAAAATGATTTGTTTGAGAATGCAGCAAGGTAATGATACCAAGCAACTCTTTTTTGCCATTGATAATTGGAACACCCAATGCTGAACGAACTATATAAGGTTGATCGGGTAAAGTCAGCCAGCGGTCGTCTTGTTCGGTATCTGTAATTAATCCTAGCTCAAGGTTGCGACTTACCCAACCTGCTAACCCTTTATCTAAAACATTACCAATTAATTGAGCACGTTGTTTGGGAGTTACTTCAGCGCGAGTCAGAATAGCATCTATAATTTTTCCAGATGCAGGATCTAGTAAAAATAAACTTCCTTTTTCTGCATTACAGGATACGTCAGCACAAACATCTAAAGTTTTTTGTAAAGCTCCTCTAATGATTCCTCCTGGTGAGCAATGACAACCTCTTGTGACTTCTATCAGTACCTTTTGAGCGAGTCGGAAAGCCACCATTTCATCTTGGAGTTTAGTCATCTCCTGACGTAGTGAGTCTATTTCTGCTCTCAAGTTTTCTTCTGTAGATACCATTGTTTCTAATACTCTTAGCCTTATTTTTAGGTAGTCCTGCATAGTAATTGTATACAGGAAAAAGGAATATATGGTACGGGAGCAAGATGCTCCCACTGCCGTGCTTCGTAAAAAATAATGACAATGCACCACCACCTATTTTTATATAGCTAGTTACTAATAGACATCTCCAATAATAAAAAATCGGCGTTGGTAAATTAGTGTATGATATAAATCTTAATTACTTAGGAGTCAGGAGTCAGAAGTCAGGAGGGAAGAAAGAAGAAGAAAGAGGAATAGAAGGAGACAGTTTTTGGGGGAGCGTAAAGGTCACGGAGTTCTATAGCGCTCTTATCCAGACTATCATACCTCAAATTACCAACGCCAAAAAATCAAATCAATGATCGTGCATAAATTATCAATTCTTTCCCCGTACTGCCTACTGCTTCTTTTCTGGAGATGTCTAATGAGTGAGAACTGACATCCTTTCTTAGAAACCTACAACTATCTGTAAAAATCTATGATTTTCTATATAGTCTTTTGCAGGTTTAATACCCCACGGTCAACGGGAGTGCTTAAAGTTGTTTGGTTTAATTCATAAGCAATTTTCCCTTGTGCTTCCCCCCTTTCAAAGGGCGAACAACCGTTCGCCCCTACTGCTGACTATTTCTTTAATGCGTAAATTTTGTTCAAATATTCTCTATTTTAGCTGCATCATATTCATCCACTAAATAAATACTTTGATCGAAACCTGTTTTCTTGATGGTATCCAGCACCATTTCTTGAACACCTACCATATAAATATCAACACCTGTTCCCATTTTTTGTTTAGAGAAAATCAATACCCGCAGACCTGCACTTGCCATATATTCTAGGTCATTCATCATTAAAACAAGTCTTTTCGGACTTCCGGCGGCTGCTTCCTCTACTTTTTCCTTAAAAGCTGGAGCAGTAGATCCGTCTAGTTCTCCAGATAAAGTGATTTTAGCGATGCCGTTTGTTGTTTCTAGAGTTGCTTCAAAAGCCATAATTTTCCCTTATTTATTAATTTCGTAATAGTTTCTGCTACTGAGCTATCTTTTTGGTTTTTCTATCATATCATTCCTGGGTTATATCATGTTTGGATAATTAGTAGACATCTCCTCCAAAATAGGGAACAGGGAACAGGGAACACCGAATAATTAATAATTAATAATTAATAATTAAATAATTCTGGTTTAAAGTCTCCCCTTTTAAGGGAAAAAAGCGGTTGATCTTCGGAGCTTACCGTCGTAGTGTGGTTGGTGTTAGCTGGGCGGGTCTGTAAGAACGAACGGGTCTCCTCCCTGGGCGACTATTGACTAAGAGAAGAAATAATATTTCCTTATATTCAATTCCGTAACAGTTAAAACCCGAGGTAATTATCAGTTATCCATTATCAATTAATGAAGGGCGAATGCCATTCGCCCCTACGACTCCTTCGTCTCAACCAGACATGATATTATTTACCTACCAAAATAACTACTGAGCGATCGCCAACTAATAACCCCTGTTGATTTTCCAGTACAGCTTCAGTTCCTGGTTCCCAAGCATCTTCTGGCGATGGACAGGCAGTATTAGCAAAAACGTGCCACTGCATTCCTTGGGGCAAACCAGGAATTTCATACAATAGAGTTTCCCAGTGCATATTCATTGCTACATAAATATAGTTATCTGGCTGTTTTCCTTCTTTAGCGTGTTTGCCACAGAGCATAAAAGCAATAGTACGGCAGCTCTCAGACCAATCTACATTCCACGCCTGGGTTCCATGCCAAGTAATATCTGCATAACCACTACCAGTATAATCTTGATTTCTGAAATGGTTGCGATTTCTTAATACTGGGTGTGCTTTCCTAAATGCAATGCAATTTTTCACAAATCTAAATAACTCAGCATTCGTTTTGAGAAATTCCCAGTTAAGCCAATTCAGCTCCGAGTCATGGCAGTAGGTATTATTATTACCATGTTTACTGCGTCCTATTTCATCTCCCATCAGCAACATAGGAACACCTTGACTAACCATCATAATTGCGATCGCATTTCGCATCTGACGACTACGCAAAGCATTAATTCCCGGGTCGTCTGTCCAACCTTCTGCTCCACAATTCCAACTTTCGTTATCATTAGCACCATCGTTATTATTTTCCCCATTAGCTTCGTTATGTTTCCCATTGTAAGAAACCATATCGGCTAAAGTGAAACCATCATGGGCGGTAATAAAATTAATAGATGTTGCGGGAGCGCGACCTTGCCAAGCATATAGGTCTGGGGAACCTTGTAATCTTTGCGCCATTTCCCCTACAGTACAATCACCTTTAATAAATTTGCGAATTGCATCGCGATACTTACCATTCCATTCTGCCCAACGTCCAAAAGCTGGAAAAGAACCAACTTGGTATAAACCTCCTGCATCCCAAGCTTCTGCAATCAATTTACAGTTAGCTAAAATTGGGTCAAAAGCCAGAGTTTCTAAAAGTGGAGGATTTGCCAATGGCGCTCCCCAGGGGTCACGACCGAGAATTGAAGCCAAGTCAAACCGGAAACCATCAATATGATATTCACTTGCCCAATAACGCAAACAATCTAATACCACACCACGAACGATGGGATTATTACAGTTAATCGTATTACCACAGCCACTAAAGTTATAGTAATAACCTTCGGGTGTTAGCATATAATATACTTTATTGTCAATACCCCGGAAAGAAATTGTCGGACCGTTTTCATTACCTTCTGCCGTATGATTGAATACAACATCTAAAATCACTTCAATTCCATTTTTATGCAGTTCTTTAATTAGAGTTTTTAACTCATCCATCTGCATCCCTGACTTGCCTGTGGCTGCATAACCTGCTTTCGGGGCAAAAAATCCGACTGTACTATAACCCCAATAATTGTAAAGCATTTCCCCTGTAATCGGGCTGGGGCGGGAATTTTCAAATTCATCAAATTCATAGATAGGCATCAATTCTACTGAATTAACACCCAATTCTTTGAGGTAGGGAATTTTTTCGCGGATGGCAGCAAATGTTCCGGGATGTTTGACTCCAGAAGAGGGATGAGCGGTAAAACTACGAACGTGCATTTCATAGATAATTTGGTCTTCTGGTGGAATTTCTAGAGGGCGGTCATTTTCCCAGTCAAAATCATCATAAGCAATTCTCGCTCGATGTTGATAATTGTCATCCCAGTTAGGAAAAACTCCCCAAACATCGCGACCCCCAATAATCTTAGCGTAGGGGTCCATGAGAATTTTACTCTTGTCGAACCATTGACCTTCCTGGAAGTTATTCGGTCCATCCATCCGGTAGCCATATTCAATATTTTCTATATTCAGGTCGAAGACAATCATACAATAAACGTTCCCAATTTTAAATTTTTCAGGAAAGGGAATTTCTGCCATTGGTTGGAGAGCACCTTTTTGAAACAATACCAATGTACAGGATGTGGCATTAGAGGAGAATATAGAAAAATTCACTCCTCCAGGCACCAGAGTTGCACCAAATGGGAAGGGTTTCCCACTACGCAGTTTGAAGTCACCGTGACTGTCGGTAGGGTGAATATCAATACGATCTAATTGCATGACTTTTGATTAAATAGATAGGGGAATAGGTTGTTGGTTATCTGTAGGTTTTAGGTAAGCTAAGAAGCATTTAGATTTTATCAGGAATTACGCATGAACGCTATTGGTAGTGGACTGACACACCTTAAATGGTGCATTAGAATAGCCAGCCAAAAGTTACTATTACCAAGACAAGCGATCGCTCTTCAACAGGCAGTCAAAAGAGAAACTTGGTTTTGTGGCGAAGTTGGAAGAAAAGCTCTCACAGAAGCGATCGAAAGGGTAAGGGAGAAACATCCTTTTTCTATTGATGCTTTTGTTTTGCTACCAGAGCATTTTCATTGTCTGTGGACTTTACCACCCAGCAATGATCGGGATTTTTCAAAGAGATTGCGATTGATAAAAACCTATGTTACTAAACATTATGGACATAGAATTAGGTATTAATCGATAAATTTCTCTGTGACGACAAAAGCGAAAAGAAAGCAATCTTTGGCAGCGTCGTTTTTGGGAACATTTAAGTCGAGATGAGCGAGATTTTGATCTGCATTGTGACTATATTCAATATAATCCCGTTCGGCATGGGTTATGTGCAAATCCCCAAGATTGGCAATTTTCGAGTATTCATCGGTTTATAGCTCAGGGAATTTATCCGGCAAATTGGGGAAGGAATGGAACTCCAGAAATACCACAAGGAATTTGGGATGAATAAAATGTACAAATATTTGGGATAAGGCTGTGGTTATGCTTCGCTAAAACACCCTACTAGACTCTTTAAATCGGCTTTTAATATCTATTACTAAACAGGGAATTTATCCGGCAAACTGGGGAAGGGATAGAAGTCCAAAAATACCCCAAGGAATTTGGGATGAATAAAATGTACAAATATTTGGGATAAGGCTGTGGTTATGCTTCGCTAAAACACCCTACTAGACTCTTTAAATCGGCTTTTAATATCTATTACTAAACCATGAATAGCTATACTATCGAATTTAACCCAATAATTGACTTAACAGATGAACAATTCTTTCAACTCTGTCAAAAAAACCAGGATTTAAGATTTGAAATAAATGCCAAAGGAGATTTAATTATTATGTCGCCGACCGGGGGATAAACTGGAAATTATAACGCTGGATTAACTTCTAAAATATGGATTTGGAATGAGCAAAGAAAGCTAGGCAAAGTTTTCGACTCATCCGCAGGTTTTAAACTCCCTAATTGTGCTAACCGTTCTCCCGATACTCCCTGGATACCTATAGAAAAATGGAATAATTTAACATCCGAACAAAGAACAAAATTTTTACCTATTTGCCCTGATTTTTTAATTGAATTAATGTTTCCTTCTGACAGCTTGTCTGAAACCAGAGACAAAATGAAAGAATATCTGTAAAATTGAATGCAGTTAGGTTGGTTAATTAATCCCAAAAATCAGCAACTAGAAATTTATCGTGCTGGTAAAGATGTGGAAATATTAGACTCGCCTCAAACATTATCTGGTGAAGATATTTTGCCTGGATTTGTTTTAGATATGACAATAATTTGGTAGTTAACTCTAGGAAATAAAGAATCAAAATGACAAATATTACTATTGAGTTTAACCCAATAATTGACCTGACAGACGAACAATTTTTTCAACTTTGTCAAAAAAACCAGGATTTAAGATTTGAACGAAATGCCAAAGGAGATTTAATTATTGTGCGGCTGATGGGGGGAGAAACTGGAATTATTAATGCTGAAATTTCTACCAATTTAGTAATTTGAAATAGACAAACAAAATTAGGATTTGGCTTCAATTATTCCGTAGGTTATCAACTCCCTAATGGTGTTAACATTTCTCCTGATTGTTCCTGGATTACCAGATAAAAATGGAATAATTTAACTCCCGAACAAAGAGATTTTTTTTTACCTTTTTTCCCTGATTTTTTAATCGAATTAATGTTTCCTTCTGACAGCTTATTCGACACTAGAGAAAAAATGACAGAATATCTGGAAAATGGAATGCGTTTAGGTTGGTTAATTAATCGAAAATCTCGGCAAGTAGAAATTTATCGTTTTGGTAAAGATGTGGAAATATTAGACTCTCTTACAACATTATCTGGTGAGGATGTTTGATCAGGGTTGGTTTTAGATATGTCAGTAATTTGGTAGTTAATTAGAATGAAAAATATTACTAATTTAGCTAAAAATTTATAACGCTTTTGAGATGGATGAACTACAATAAATTCAAAATACCAACGCGATTAAAAAAAATTGATGAAACATCCATACTACTGTAAAACAGAAAAGATATAGTAGTCGAAGGAAAGGTTAGAACATATCAAAAGCTTAAAAATCAGACTACACCAGATTTTTTCTTCCTCCTTCTTCCTTCTGCTATAACTGAAAATTGATATAAACATAAAATCTGATGACTAATATTCAAGGTACACCAGGTATTGATTTTCTCAGTGGCACTACTGAAAATGATATAATTCTTACTCTGACAAGTAAAGATATTGTCCAAGGTTTCGGGGGTAATGACCAAATCTTCGGCAATCAGGGAACTGATGTCCTTCAAGGTAATCAAGGGGATGATATTATATACGGTGGACAAGATGCTGATACAATTTTTGGAGGGCAAGGAAATGACTTGATGTTTGGAGATTTTGGCCCTGACTGGTTAATTGGTGACTTGGGCAGCGACACTATGAGTGGAGGTGAGGGTGATGATTTATTTGCTATTGGTAGACGTGGGGGTCTATCTTCTACTGGTGCGGTAAATATTACAGATGCAGATGTAATTACTGATTTTGGTAATGGTGGCGATCGCCTAATCCTAACTGGTGGCTTACAATTTAGTGAGTTGAATATTATTTCTTCTGAGAGTAATACTATTATTCAAGACCGAGTAACGGGAGAATATTTGGCAGTTTTGTCAGGGGTGACAAGTCTTGAGGAGTCAAGTTTTAGTTCTATTTTTGGTGAGGTGGAGTTGGGTCAAATGTTACCTATTTCAGCACAGGCAAGTTTTTCTGGTCAAACGGTTAGTTTGGAGGTGGCACAAACTCCACTTGAACAGGGAATAGGTTTAATGTTTAGGACTGAGTTGCCAGAGGATCGAGGAATGTTGTTTGAGATTAACCCTCCTCGGACTGTGAGTTTTTGGATGAGAAATGTGTTTATTAATCTGGATATGGTGTTTCTGAGGAATGGGGAGGTACAGGCAATTTTTTCTAATTTACCTCCTTGTGAATCTGAACCTTGTCCTACTTATGGACCTAATGTTCCTGTGGATGGAGTGATTGAGTTGAGGGGGGGAAGAGCTACTGAGTTGGGTTTAAGGGTTGGCGATCGCTTGGATATTCAGCCTGTTTTTTTGGCTATCTAATTTTTTGTGTTTTGATGGTTAGGCTAATTAACTGCTGTTTTTTTGCGTTGAATAAAAAGTCATGCGTAGGAGCGAGTTTATCCTTATAACTTCATACTATCACAATTTTTTGTGAGTTGTCTGGGGAATTTACTCTAATTTTTCTGAGCTTCACACAATGAACAATGAAGGGAGCAATTTGTTCTGAGTTTAGGATTTAAGAGCTTTCTAGTTTTTCAGTTATGGAAAATATTTCTAGTTCTCAAGATATCAGCAACAGTAGGACAAGAAGTTAGTAGTTGAAAAGTGGTGGATTAATTCAGTATTGAGTGGCGATATTTTCCACATCAATTGCCACACTCTATCTTTGTTTGAAACTCTGTGATCCTGTTTTTTGCGTTGAATAAAAAGTCATGCGTGTAGGCGAGCTTAACCTTATAGTTCTATACTACCACAGTTTTTTGTTTATTCCCAGGGAATTTCCTCTGATTTTTTTGAGCTTCAGAAAATGAAACGAACAAGTTTTTCTGACTTTAGCAGTTGAGAACTTTCTAGTTTTTCAGTTATGGAAAATATCTCTAGTTCTCAAGATGTGCCGATATTTCCCACATCATCTATCGCTAAACTTTATATTTGTTTGAAACTCTGTAATCCTGTTTTTTGCGTTGAATAAAAAGTCATGTTAAGTTACGAGTTTACCCTTATAACTTCATACTATCACAGTTTTTTGTTTATTCCCTGGGAATTTCCTCTAATTTTTTTGAGCTTCAGAAAATGAAACGAACAAATTTTTCTGACTTTAGCAGTTGAGAACTTTCTAGTTTTTCAGTTATGGAAAATATCTCTAGTTCTCAAAATATCAGCAAGAGTAGGACAAGAAATTGGTAGTTTAAAAGTAGCTGGATTAACTGGATTTTGATATGTAAAATGACGATATTCTAAACAAAATCTATCCCAAGCAGCTATTTGAATTTGAAATACTACAATTATTAGTTCTATCAACCAAGGAGACAAATTAAACTGGAAATATATTCGCTTCTTCAGATATGCACAAATTTCCGTAATTGCCTGATTAACTGTAACTGGTGTATTTCCCAAAACTAATTTCTGGAGTTCCTGAGACTGGGGTGGGTTTTCTACTAGATAAGTAACGACTCTAGCAATATCCTCAGCATGAATAAAATGGAAACTACCATCAGCTTTTAACCACCGAATTAAACCAATATATCTAATTATTTCTGGCAAACCAGAGGAAAGATGAGAATAAGGTTTTCTGTCATCTCCACCTAAAACTAAAGTAGGAAAAAGACAAGTTAGAGGAGGTACATTTTTGAGTCGAGATAACTGATACATACAGTCATATTTAGAGCGGATATAATCAGTGCCAATTTCACCAGCTTTTCTGAGTAATTTATTTTGACTATCAAGAATACTAGCTGTAGAAAAATAGATAATATTTTCACATACTTCTGGATTAAGTAATTTGACTAATTTAATTGTTTTGACAACATTTATATCAAATACTTCCTGTAAGTTTCCCCAAGCAGTAGCAATGAGAATAGCCACATTAATTTCTGAAAGTAAGTCGGAAAATCTTTCAATTTCTCGGAGATTTGCTGTTAAAAGGTTGACACCCGAACGAGCTTTATAATCAACTTTTAACTTTTCCGGGTTTCGCACTAATAAGAAAAGTTCGTGTTGAGTATTTTGAATTAATGACTCAACAATATAGTGACCGATACACCCACTAGCACCCGTTACAAAAATCCGTTTATGGCTCATAAAAAAATATTTTAAGTTTTAGATGATAGGTAAAATTCCGGTTATAAGTAATTTTTGACTCTTGATACTATCTTCTAAGACTATAGCAAATAAATTTTATGTATCCACAGAGGTGTACCCTCTTTTTTAGCTATTTTAGGTCAAAAATTTGGATTTTAGCTAAGGGGAAAAATCGGAATATGTAATACCATTTATCAAAAACTTTTCTACTTTTTTTGAGTAGGGGGGTAGGGGAGTAGGATAGCAGTAAAAATAAGAATAATTAACATTGAATTGGCTCAAATCACCAAAAAAGTGATAAAGCCAGTATTAAGTAATTAATAACTGAAGTGTTACATAAGTATAGAATTAATACATGGGAATTGGTATAATACTAATTTCATCGAATAATATTATAAATAATAGGAGTAATTGTCGGAATTTCTTTTTGATGTCCGTCAGAGTGCAAGGCATAATACCCTGCCTAAATCAAGTTTCACATTTGTTACCAAGAAACTAAATGATGAGATAAATAAGGCAATAGCAAAAAATCAATTATCCAATTCTTAGACTCTCTTTACTCCCTACTCCCTGCCCCTCTAAGTTCAGTGCAATGAGATTTTTTTTACTTGGAAGTCCCTAATAATCCCTAATAAGTTGAATAATATAGCAGTTGCCATTATTGTATTTGACATATCAAAAGCTTACCGAATAATTAAGTTTGAAAGTCTCTCCTTTAAAGGAGAAAAAAAGCGGTCGATCTTCGGAACTTTCCGAAGGTTTGGATGGCGATCTTCGGAGCGGGTCTGCAAGAACGGGTCTCCTCCGCATATCCAATCGACCAAGAGAAAAAAAATTTTCCCTATCGCGTCAATCCTCTTCTTTTCAAGGAGAGGTAATATCAAATCCGGTAGCATCGGTATAAAATCTTTTGAAGTAGGAGTCAGGAGTCAGTCCTCAGGAGTCAGGAGGGAAAAAATTTATGAAGATTTGGTAATGGTGAAGATAAAGAATGTTTTTATACCGAATTAAACGGATTTGATATAATTATTAATTGTTGAAAGTGCTTTTCATTTAAGTAGACCACAAAATTAATTATTTTGGGGTAGGGAGTAGGTAGTAGAAAAATGCACCGTTTCTGAATAAATGTATGATTTCACAGAAGGACTGAGTCAGGAGTCATTAGGTAGAAAGGAGTTTTTCGGTGACTAAATAGAAAGAAATAGGTATAGTTTGCACTATTGTTTTGGCTGAAAACTTACTCAAAGTTGACTTTCATTCCTTACTTCAGCAACGCCAAAAATGCTTTTGGGTTGCCCGTACTAACTGTAGTCTACCGAAATGAAAACCGCTATAAAACTCAGACAACACAATATTTTTCTTTCTTCCTTCTTCCCTCTTCCTTCTTCCCTCTTCCTTCTTCCCTCTTCCTTCTGCTATTAATATAGGGGCGAGTATAAACCCACCCCTAGACAAAACAAAAATTAATGGAAATCTTACATAAGGTTGAATTTAATTAAGCAGTTACTGCTAGTAAATTGCTGACCTCTTTGGCAGTTTTAAAGAAGAACTCTACATTTTCTTCAGGGGTCTTTTGCAAAACACCATGTCCTAAATTTAATATATGACCTTGGTTGCCTGCTTTGCGGATAGTTTCCAAAATGCGAGATTTGATAAACTCTTTAGAACCAAAAAGTACGCCGGGGTCTATATTTCCCTGTATGCCAATATTTTTACCTAGTCGCTGTCTTGCTTCGCCGATGTCTACTGTCCAATCTACACTAACTATATCAACACCAGTTTGGGGCATTCTCTCTAACAATCCAGCACTGCCATTAATATAAAGAATAAAAGGTGTGTTTGGATGAGTTGCCTTAACCTGTTGGACTACTCGTTTTTGATAAGGCAAGGCAAAAGTTTCATAATCTTGAGGACTAAGTTGACCTGCCCAAGAATCAAACATTTGGATGACTTGTGCTCCACTATTTATCTGGTAACGAGCATAAACGGCGATCGCGTCTGCTAGTTTGCCAAGAAATTGATGCAACATTTCTGGTTCGCAAAAGGCCATTCTCTTGATAAAAGTATAATCTTTAGAACTTTTACCTTCTATGGCATAAGCTGCTAATGTCCAAGGTGCCCCAATAAAACCTAAAATTGCTGCTTCGTTCTTAACTTCTCTTTTGAGAATTTGTAAAATTTCCCGAATAAAAGGTAGAGACTCTTCTGGTTCGATGGGGTGAAGTTGGTCAATTTGAGATTGGGTGCGAATAGGAGGGTCAATTATTGGTCCTTTACTTTCGACTATATCAAAGTCAATGCCTATTGCTGGAAGTGGGGTTAAGATATCTGAGAATAAAATTACTCCATCAGGTTTAAATGCGTGGAAAGGTTGCAGAGATATTTCCACAGCAATATCTACGTTTTCGGAACGCTCGCGAAATGAGGGGTATTTCTCTCGTAAATCTCGATAAGATTTCATGTAACGTCCTGCTTGTCTCATCATCCATACAGGTGGACGGTCTAAGACTTCACCCTTAGTTGCTCGTAATAAATATGGTAGTTGGCTTGATTCGGCCATCTTTATTTTACCTTCTACTTCTCAAATTTTTTATCTAAATAGCTAGCAAAGCATAAGGTTGGGACATAACAAAAGTCTCAAACTCAAATTTTCAAGATAGCCTTTCCCTTTTGCCTTCTGCTATATCAGTATCAGTAGGTCAATATGATTGTCCTGATTAGTTAAGTTTACAAGGACGTGACATCTGTGGAAATAGTAGACTTTGGATTGTAACGAAAGTTTACTATTAAGAAAGGGAATAGGGAGTAGGGGATAGGGGACAGGCAAAAAATATTTATTCGGAGTTGTGTCATATTAATCACTGAACTTGCTGTAAGTTATAAGAATTCGTCACTAAAATGATTAAAAAAAATGGTAGTTCGTCATAGTAATGGTATCTGAGTTAATCTTGATATTTACCTAAATTTTGATTCCTCTAAATATCCAAGAGTATTTTGATAATGAGTTGCGAAAAAATTATTTTCCCCTAGCTTCTACCATTACTTTTCACCAGTACCAAAAAAATTACTTAATCTGGCTTTTTACCAAATATCTGAAGTTTTGAGAAAGTTTAGTATTTTTGTTGGGAATTGGTATCAGACTAATTTTTATATAAATATGGATTGGTATATTTTGTGTATCTACAAATTATCAGGAACCTCTAGTTTAAATTGCCAAATTTTTAATCAATTCTGGTCTTAAAGAACAAAGTTTAATTACTATAGCAATTCCCAAGAAGCGTGAGGTACAGAATTCGTTGATTTTAGGGAGTAGGGAGTAGATCCTAGTAATTGGGGAAACTGAGAACAGACAAGAAGAAAAACAACTGTTATTGCTCGGGAGTAGGGAGTAGTTGCATACAACGTCCGTACAGAGTAGTAATTGGGGAAACTGGGAATAGAAAAGAAGAAAAATAATTGTACTTCAGTAACTTGATAAACGCTATATATTTGGTATATCTAAAAATTATTAGGAAGCTCAAATTAACATTGCCGTCTTCAAGAAGATAGTTTAATTACTATTGCTATTTAATTGTCTGTATTGTTTGTGTAAAGCACTTATAGTTTAGTTTTGCATCTGTTATTGCTCGGGAGTAGGGAGTAGTTGCATACAACGTCCGTACAGAGTAGTAATTGGGGAAACTGGGAATAGAAAAGAAGAAAAATAATTGTACTTCAGTAACTTGATAAACGCTATATATTTGGTATATCTAAAAATTATTAGGAAGCTCAAATTAACATTGCCGTCTTCAAGAAGATAGTTTAATTACTATTGCTATTTAATTGTCTGTATTGTTTGTGTAAAGCACTTATAGTTTAGTTTTGCATCTG
>NZ_JAAHGU010000021.1:47106-59397 GCF_010692685.1 Okeania sp. SIO2F5
GTATATCTAAAAATTATTAGGAAGCTCAAATTAACATTGCCGTCTTCAAGAAGATAGTTTAATTACTATTGCTATTTAATTGTCTGTATTGTTTGTGTAAAGCACTTATAGTTTAGTTTTGCATCTGAAAGTTTTTAATATATTCTTTGAATAAGGAAGGTAGGCTAAATAAGCTATTGTTAGTTTTTATTTGATGTAATAAGTATCGTCTTTTCAGGGATTGTAATCCATTGACAATATCTATAGAGGACAATGAGCAGGATTTTTTTAAGTCTTCTATTGAAACATTTTCATCGCATTTACTTATTGTTAAAACTATTTGTTTTTCTACGTCTGACATTCTCTGACATGAGGTGTCGAAAAGTAGTTTCATTTCTTCTGTGATAATTAAGTTCCCTTCAGCTATCAATTGAGATACTAGGTCTTGAAAGATATCTTTGATTAAAGTACATATATATTGTAAGTATAAGGGATTGCCTATATACATATTGTTTAAATTCAACCAATTTTCTCGGTCTTGTAGTTTATATTCTTTGATTATTTCTATTCCTGCTGAATTATCTAAGCCTCCTAATTCTAGACATTGAATTGGATATAATTCTCGGTCTAAGGCTGTCATTTCCTGAGCTTTTTCTTGACTAATTAATATTACACAACTTTGATGTTCGGTTTGAGCTATTGCTTGGAAGAGGTTTTGATATTCTGTGTGTTGAGTTTGATATTGTCCGGCAAATTTTCTACTGATAAATATATTTTGTACGTCATCAAGAACGATTAAACATTTTTGTTTAGATAATAAGTCTAAAAATTGGGTCAATTGTTCGTCTGAGATGAGAATATTTTGATTTTCGATACTGATTTTTTTTAAGAGGTCGGTCATCAGAGAGTTTAGAGATTTAACAAGTTTTAAATTTCTCCAAATTACTACATCGAACTGTTGGATATTCAAGTCAATAAATCTTTTGACT
This sequence comes from Okeania sp. SIO2F5, assembly GCF_010692685.1. Lineage (NCBI taxonomy): Bacteria > Bacillati > Cyanobacteriota > Cyanophyceae > Oscillatoriales > Microcoleaceae > Okeania > Okeania sp. SIO2F5. The sequence goes on from NZ_JAAHGU010000021.1 coordinate 48,075, forward strand.
AGGGTTGTTTTGCCAATACCGCTTAATCCTAATACTGCCATTAGACGAGTTTTTTGATGGAAGATATAGTTGGAGAGAATTTCTAGTTCTTTAGTACGTCCGTAAAAGTAAGCAGGATTAATTGTAGGGGCGATACTTAAATCCTGAAAAGTTGTTTTAGCTATATCTTTGATTTGAGAATATTGAGGATATTTTTGATACTGATATAGAGTTTGTGACCCGAAGTTAAAATTACAGTAAATAGAAGATTTTTCTTGTATGTGTAATCTTTCAATACTAGAGCGAAAATTAGATTTATTAATATCTTCTCCTAAACTCTCGGAAAAAGTTTTCCATAGTTGATAACCTACATCTCGAACTCGACTTTCACTACGGTTGCATTCTTGTGCAATATTTTCATAAGTTTTACCTTGCCAAACACCTTTAATAACTGTTTCTTGAATATCATCTAAATGTTTTCCTCTATGAGCAAAAACTAGGCGATCGGCAAATTGTAAAATTTCCGTAATAGTCATTTAGTTTAGTTCTAATAATAGTTTCAACCATTTTAACTCATCTCCATAGGACGTTTCACGATATTTTCCTATATTCACTTGATTTTTATTTACAAAGATCGCGATTTAATCAAACAATTTACTATAGTCAAAACTAGATTTAACTCTTACACTATGTCTTAAGGGTATGATTAGAAATCTTCTGACTCAATATTATGAGTAGTTAATATTTTTAGTCTATCTAAACTAAGTTGTAAAGCTTGAAAAAAGCTGACTGCTAAGTCCTAGTACAAGAATAATTTTGAAGTCAATTGAAGGGTGGATGATAATTTACCAAAATCTTATCCTGAACCAGAAGAAGTAGAACCATCAGTTCTAAAAGTTAGAGGAAAAACTCTAATCTACGAAAATACTATTTATCAAATTAACAACATTACCAGTATTAGTTTGATTGAAGTTAAAAACACTAAAAAAAGAACTAGACATTATTCAATTATGCGACTTATAGGTGCTATATTACTTATTTTTATAGCTGTTATATTACTTCAATCTCCAAACAAAAATTTCCAAATATTTGGCTTACTATTGATAATTGTTGATATTTTGCTATTGTGTCATTACCGACCTAATAAAACTTCTCAACAGTATGGTCTAGTTATTGAAGGAAATTCTGGCTATAAAAACATTATAGTTAGCTCAAGTAAACGATGGATTCAAAGAATAATTATTGAATTATGGTTTGTTATGAATGCTGGAACAGACAAATTAAAACCCTCAACCTTTAACTTTAATGATTATTCCATAAATGGAAGCAATATTAATTCTCCTACCCTACTTGACAATACTATTCAGGGAAATTTAGATGTAAATGTAGTAGATATAGTGTGATAATTCCGTAAATTTTCTAGTTAAAAGGTATGGGATTGTTTTTAAAGTAATAAATTTTTCATAATTAAGTAAATTTCAAATATGGAAGACAAATCTACCAGAATTACAAATCAAAATTCTCCTACAGTTACAGGTAATAAAGTGCAGGGCAATCTTAGTGTTACTGTTACTACTTCTATCAATAAATTACCAGATTCTTCCGAACCAAACAAACCAGGAATTAAAGAATCTTTGACTCAACTTCAAGCAGCAATTGAAGCAGAATCAAATTTGAGTCAAAAGTATAAAGAAAAAGCTTTAAAGCAATTACAAAGTCTGGCAGAAGCAGGGAAAAATCCCCAGGGAAATCAAGAAATAGCAGAAAAAGCAATTATATTTTTAAAAGGATTATTTACAGGAATACCTAAGACAGCAAAATTAATCGAACAGTGGGAAAAATTATTACCAGCGATCGCTAGTTTCTTTGGATTTGAAAATTAGGATATATCAGCAAATCTTCAGATGACGAAAAGACAATTAAATTGGTGAGGAATTAAAACTTAATCCCAACTTTGACACATGAGAAAATTCCGACAAAAAACTTACCACTTGTAAGTTGGGTTGAGGAACGTTAACAGAGCTTATCCGTAGAATAAACCCAACAAAAATAGAGGTGTATTTCGACTTTTTTCATCTTTCTTTTGCTATATATGTTGGGTTGCACTGTCACTTAACCCAACCTACGGTATTCCCGATTTTTACAGGTCATAAAATTAGACAAAAAATTTACTATTTGTAGGTTGGGTTGATAAAAAAACTCAATAAAAATAGAGGCATATTTCGATTTTTTTCATCTTTCTTTTGCTATATATGTTGGGTTGCGCTGTCGCTTAACCCAACCTACGTTATTCCCGACTTTTACAGGTCATAAAATTAGACAGAAAATTTACTATTTGTAGGTTGGTTTGACAAAGGAAACTCAACAAAAATAGAGATGTATCTCAATCTTTTTTCCTCTTCCCTTTTACTGATAACTAATAACTGAAATTACCCTCACTCTATTTCTTTATTTCCAAGTTCAAACCCATTGTCTTTAACATAAACATAAGGAATAGTTGTGGCCTTAAAATCAACTATATTAGCTGCATTTTGTACCCACTCACAATAAAGTGGGTTTAATTGTTGATAAATTTGTTTGAGATTTTGTATTTCTGCTTCAAGTTGATTAGCTTTTTCGTTGACTTTTTTCACTTGCTCCTGTAATTGTTTTCCCCCTTGATAAACTTTTTCTTGTAGTTCATGCCATTCTAGTCGAGATTTTTTTGGTGCTAATGTAGTTTTTTTCTGATTAAGTTGTGCTTCTAATATTTTGAGAGATTGATTAATTTCTTGTAATTCTTCTTGCCACTTTGCAGCTTCTTCAGCATTTTTTTTGTGAAATTCTGCTAGTGTTTCAGGAGTATTATTTGGAGGAAAACTCACATCTATTCGGAAAGAAGAACGTTGATGACGAAGAGTATCTACTTCGGTCTGTAAAGTTTCTACTTCGGTCTGTAAAGTTTCTACTTCTGATTTGAGTTCTGCTATATTTTCTTTCATATATTTGAACAGGATTTAATCTAGTCGTTCAGGAACTACTATATATCCGGTGGTGTCATCGCCCAAAACTAAATTTTTTGCTTGACCCCAATACCACCAGTATGCACCAATATAAGCACAGATTAAACTATCTAATTTATCTTCTGTAATTTTGAGGGTAGCTATACTATTGATATTTTCAGTATCTAGGAAATTTTCGGAAATTTCTAGAGTTGGTTCGAGGGTAGTTAAGATATTTGTTATGTATTGGTGCAGTTTCAAAAGTTCTGATTTACGGTCTGCTAATTTCCCTTTTTTGTATTTCATAATTTTTTCTAAACTAAATAAATTAACTATAGCTGGATGAGGATAAACTTCGATTTGAAAACGTCCTGGTTGTTGCGGTTCAATTGTTGGTGCATGAATAAATCCTTTAGCTGTCAAACTCATGCCAAAATTCACGGTTTTCTGAGCAAAAGGACGGTTAAGATTTGCTGGATAACATCCAGCATGATAACGACCAAAATATTTATGAGTAAGTTTATCTGGTAGTCTAGTTCCTGTTTGATTGGGAATTATTGTTGGAGCATCTACGGCAATTAGAGCAGGAGTTGGTAAAGGAGTAAAATTATCAATCCAATTGAGAATATCTTCAGTTTCTAATATGCAGTCTAAGTCTAATATATTTAATTTTTTGTCTGAGTATTGTAGACAGCACAAACCACTTTTTCCCGAACTCCAACCGAGGTCTATTCCTATAAATTTCATAGTGTTGTTTTGGTAAATAGGGTTTGCTGAAAAAGTATTTTTTCAGGGTAATTTAAGTCATCAGTTATCAGTACCTATACAACAAGGAGGCTTTGAAGTAAACATTTCCTCCGGAATGCTGCGCAAACAGCCGTCAGCTCTCAGCTATCAACTAATATCTACTATTTGTCAATGACTAGAATTACCGAAAAGCGACGTTGAAGGCCGCCGTGTTTTAACCGGGGGATGAAAACAAGCGAGTCGTTTAGACTAGACAACTAAAGTTTTCCTGTGCTATTATTACCTACAATAACTTTTCGGTCTGCCCGTTTCAAATGTACTGTTGTCAGCAAGTTTTAGTAGGTAAAAATCCTGAATTAATTCCCATTTTAACATTCTTGTGCGAACAGTCTCACAAGCTCACTAACATGGGAATATATTATGCCAGACAATTATATTTTAAGTCTCAAAAAACTCTGGGTAAGTATGACTTGGAAAAGGTCTACAAAAAGAACAATCACTATAAAGTTTTACATTCTCAAGCAGCACAACAAATATTGAGAACTGTAGCTGAATCATTTAGGTCTTATTATGGTCTTATTATTGCCTATAATGAAGGTAAAATCACAGACAGACCAAAAATTCCTAACTACAGAAAAAAAGGGGGAATGGCTACAGTTAGTTACCCCAAGCAAGCACTAAAACTTAAAGGTAATCAAATTAGAGTACCACTAGGTAATACTTGTAAGCGCTGGTTTGGTCTAGATTGTTTTTATATTCATAAGCCGAGTAATCTCGATTTTTTATCTATTAAAGAACTGAGAATATTACCGAGAAACAAATGTTTTTATTGGGAATTTATCCATGAGAAAGAAATAGTAGTTAAACCTCAATTAAACCAAGATAATGTATTAGGAATAGACCATGGTTTAAATAATTGGTTGACCTGTGTATCGAACGTGGGTACGAGCTTAATTGTAGATGGTAAACATCTCAAATCAATGAATCGTTGGTACAACAAACAAGTATCAACTATCAAAGAAAATAAACCGACTGGATTTTGGTCAAATAAACTAGCTGCAATTACTGAAAAACGTAACCGCCAAATTCGTGACGGTATAAATAAAGCAGCCAAAATAGTCATTAATCATTGCGCACAAAAATTCTATTGGTACAATTGTTTTTGGTTGGAATAAAGGTCAGAAAAATCAAATAGATAATGGTCATAAAAAGAATTCAGAATTTGTACCAATTCCTACAGCTAGACTCAAAGAAAGAATAGCTCAATTATGCTCTGAATATGGGATTATATTTATAGAAACAGAAGAAAGTTATACAAGTATTGCTTCATTTTTAGATGGTGACGATCTGCCTATTTATGGTGAGAAACTCGGTGCTGGTGCTCGGAACCTGAGTCCGAGCAAGGAAGCACCGACCCTACGGGCCAATGATTGGAAACCATCAGGAAAAAGAATAAAGCGATGCAGCGCCGCCAAAGGGGGTTTCCCCCATGAGCGACTGCATCAAGACAGCGTGGTTTGTATAGGAGTAGTAATAATTGTTTTGTGAATGCAGACTGTAATGGGGCTGCAAATATCATCACAAAAGTAAGCCGCAAAGCTAAGTTTAGACTTAAGCCGACTGTGTAGGGGCACAATGAAATTGTCCCCAGAGAATGTATTTCAGCTAAGAAGAAACGGAGCAACACGGATTTATCCTGTTGCATAGTATCTGCTTAGAATCCCCGTGACTTGAGTCCGGGGAGTAGTCAATTGGGTATTTGTACTTGTTCAAAATTTGTTTTTTTTGAGGCTATACCTCTCGGCTGAAAATTGGCATATTTGAGGTGTTATTAACGTAAATACTAGCTTGTAGCCTTGTATTGAAGAGTCTATTCTTAGGTGTAGGCACAACATTGGCACAATATCTTATGTACAAACTATGTACCAAATCGCTGAAACAACGCAAGTTCGTGAAATATTTTGTAATAATTTGGGGAAAATTAGACTACTTTGATTTAGATAAATAATATTAAAAGCTGATTTGATTAGTCAAAAAGGCCATCTGGGAGTAAATCCCGGAAGGCAGGTGCTATGTTAGCGCAGCTCCTCTGTCAAGAGGCAGCAGAAAGCCCCTAACAGTGATGTTAGGGAATCCCGCGCTGTCTCGTAGAGCAGCGTCGGGAGGATGTCAATCAGTGTTATACCAATGCAAAAAATAATGCAAGACCTTGCTCAAGGCTTAATTTATTAAGTAATAAGTAAGTAAGAGCAATGTTTTTAGTGTGTATTATTCTTCTGTTTACTACTCCCCTACTCCCCTACTCTCCTACTCCCTAACACCAAATTTTTTTCATTATTGTCTTTGATAAGTTCTATTGAGGGAGAAAATTTTTCAACGATTATATTAGGAATAGCTTTACCTAAAGTAATCGCCCTAGCTGCCATAAACATTGCTAAAGCTAACCATAATATATGATTACTTTTTAACAACCAACCCAGTATAGCAAATGGTAAAAATCCTACTAAACTAGCAATTAATGTAGAATTTCGTAATAAATTTCCTTGAGTTAAACCAAGAAAATATCCATCTAATATATAAGCCATCCCTCCAAACCCCAAAACAGGTATTAGCCAAAAAACATAACTATTAATATTGTGAATAACTTCAGTATGATTAGTCAATAAACTAAATAAAGGAGTAGGGAATAAACAGAATACTATAGCAAAAGTTAACCCGATACTCACACTAATTATTCCTGATAATTTTACTAATACCTTTAATTGTTCTTGATTTCCTTCACCATAACTTTTACCTGCTAAACTTTCTGTGGCAAAAGCTAAACCGTCAATAAAATAAGCAGCTAATGTCACTACCTGTAATAACAGAGTATCAGTTGCTAAAATTAAAGTATTTATGTATGAACTTAAATTAGTAAATATCGCAAAAGTAGAAATTAGGGCAAAAGTGCGAATCAAAATATCTAGATTGAGAATCAAAGTTTCTCTAATTACTTGAGGTTGCCAAATATTTTTGATTAACTGAGGAATTTCTGTCAAAGAGATGAACTGAAAAACACAAATTATGCCTACGACTAAAGTCATATATTGACTTATTGCTGTAGCAGTACCCGCACCGCTACTTTCCCATCCCCAACGGACTATAAAAATATAATCTAAGATAATATTTGTGCCTTTATTAACTACTGATAATAGTAAAACTTTTCCTCCTTGTTCGAGTCCTAAAAACCAACCTATTAATACGAAGTTTAATAAGGTAGCAGGGGCACCCCAAATTAAACTTTGATAGTAGCTAATACCACTAGCTTTTACTTCTGGAGTTGCACTAAGTAAACTAAAGCCAATTTCTCTCAAAGGATATTGAAAAATTAGAATAATTGTGCCAATAACTAGAGCAATTAAGCAGTTCCGTAGACAAATTTGTTTTACTTCCTGATGGTTTTCACTTCCTCTAGCTTGAGCAGTTGTACCAGTAGTACCCATGCGTAAAAAGCCAAAAGTCCAGTAAATATAGTTAAATAAAACTGTGGCTAGGGAAACTCCTGCTAAATTATGAATTTCATCTAAATAACCTAAAAAAGCTAAGTCTACTAGACTTGCTAAAGGAACCATTAAATTAGATAAAATGTTGACTAAAGTTAATCGGAGAAAGCCATTGTTAATAACAGATTTCATATTTTAAAAATAAGGGTTAGTTACCAGTTATCAGTTATAATAGCAATCTCCTTTTATTTGTGTCTAAAATCTTACGGCTTTTTGGGAATAGGGAATAAGTAATGAGCAATAGTTTCGGAGTTTATTTCTCGTTTTTGAATTGTTACAATATATTTAGGATTATTATAGTACCTCGGTTGATTTTTCTCTTCGTCTTCAAAGAGGAAGGTTGAGACCTGATTTTTTTGTCAGAAAATGATATTACTATTTTACTGTAATTCATTGAAAATTAGATACTGATTAAATCGGAAATTTTAGAGCTTTTCAAGATATTTTTTTTGACTACTGATAATAGGGTTGATAAACTTTTCAAAGTCACTACTGTCAGAAGTTTGTTGAGAAATAACTTATTTAACGTCGAGAAAATAAAAGTCTACTTATAGTATTTTGTTGAAATAGTAAAGTACAGTTTCTCTGAGAATATTTCCCTGGTGAAGTACACACCGAAGCGGGCAAGATACCCGCACTGGGAACATTCAATATCAGCTAAAAAACTGCTGTAATTATTTTCGATGATTGAGGCATTTCCTTTTGTTTTGAGCTTGAAATGAATCTTCTATTTTCGTGGATACAAGGGGTTCATTTAGTTGAATATTATAAGCTCTGAATATAGCAAAAGCAGCACTTAAAATTGCCATATATACAATAGTGGTAATTAATGCTATTTGAGTCAAATTTTTTCTTCGAGAGGGGGCTAATACTTCTAAGGGAATTAAAGCATCAATAGCTAATTCTGCTGATGAATACCTAAATCCCGAGAGAAAAAAGTCCTATTAGAACAGGTATTACAGATAAAACACCACAAACTATTATGTGTTTAAAAATTTTGTTGTTTATGAAATTAACTAAAGCACATACTGCTATACATATTAATGCCCACCGAATAAATAGAGGATGGAATTGCAATAAACTAAACCAGTAAAATATAGCCACTGCCACGAGAAAGCGATAAAAAAAGAACATGAAAATGGAGCCAACTTCTAATTTAGCCACACTACCAGTTTTCACCTCAACATTTATAGTTTCAATTTCTGATGCTGAATTATTATGTAAAATTATCTCCCTTTTATGAATTTCATTTTCTACTAACTTACTGGTATCGACTGTAATTTCACACCCTATATTATTGCCTTCAAATTTATTCGGTGAAAATGAAATCCAACTATGGTCATAAGGAGTATGAGGAGGGTCATTAACATGGGGAGCAACTTCCCATCTACCAGATAAAATTGTCTGTGGAATTGGATTACTAATCTCTATAACACCTGTTAATTTTTCTCCCCATTTATCGCTAGTAAATTTCAGATTTTTTCGACTAATTCTGACTTTCGGTAAACGATTTACATTTAAAACTCGAAGAGCAGCTAAAGCCTTCTTAGCATTTTCATATCTATCACTATATTTTGGTTCTGTTATCTTTTCCAACCAATTAATCCAACCCCTTTCTAATGGTGGAACTAAATGACGAAAAATTATCCGATAATCAGCATCTATTAAATTTCCAATATCTCCAGATTTTATCCCTGTTAATAAACAAATTAATGTCGCACCAAGACTATATAAATCTGAAGCTGTTGTTAAAGAGCGATTAAACATTTGTTCGGGAGACATAAATCCCATCGTACCTTTAACAACACTACTTGCTGCTATTTCTCCTCCTCCCATTCTGGCAAAACCAAAATCTACTAAATAAACATTTAACTCCTCATCAATTAAAATATTTTCTGGTTTAATATCTCGATGAATAACAGGTTTTCGTCTACTTTGCAGATAGACTAAAATTTCTAAAACTGAAATAGCAATCTGTTTAATTTCTTGTGGTTGCCACTGACGAGAAATTACTGCTGATTCTGCTGCAATATATTCTTGAATCATGCAGAAACCATCAGTAGTTTGAAAGGAATCTAAATATTGAGGAATTCCTGGATGATTGAGACTTTTTAAGACTGTAATTTCTTGAGAATAGGCGTCATATTCTGCCCAAGTTGCTCCTAGTTTGGCAAATTGAAATTGTTTAATAACTACGTTTTTTTGAGTATTGATGTTTTTGCCTAGATAAGTGATTCGCCCACCAATATTATTGTGACCAAGTTCTCTAATTATTTGATAGTCATCGGCAGAAAAGTTAGGGGAATTATTCATATGTTTTTAGTAGGTTTTAGGGAACACGAAATAGTTAGGTTATTGGAGATTTTTCCTAATACTTAAATTGTGGTTATGGTTGAATTAAATTTGGCTCAGATTTTCTGTATTGAGAAAATATTTTGATTGGTTCGGATAGCAAGTAAATTAGGGGTATTAGAGTAGCAAAAAGAGAGGCGATCGCTACTATTTGTGAGACTAAAATTTCTCCTAAAGTAAAGCAGTGTAGTTGAAGAATGACTTCAGAAAAAAGCTTAAAAGTTATAATTAAGCTAAAGTATAGCCCTATTGTTAAAAAAGTTATAAGTCTTTTTTCTTTCGAGAACAATTGACCTATGGAAAATTGACCTATCTCGTTTTTAGGTATTATTAATTTAACTGTTTTTGCCAATATAAACAAATACAGTAAAACTAAAAAATACGGAACTACCAATATTAGTAACATTGCTATAGCTTCTGGTTGAAATATACCTACTCCTATATTGAAAAAACAAATAATTATTAACCATGTAACAATTGCCTTGTCTATGTCATTAACTATGAGGTTAACGAAAGGACGGAATGCTATAGATATTACTAAAATAAATACAGGATGTAATTGCAAACTAAACCCGCAAAATATAGCCACTGCCACGAGAAAGCGATAAAAAAAGAACATGAAAATGGAGCCAACTTCTAATTTAGCCACACTACCAGTTTTCACCTCAACATTTATAGTTTCAATTTCTGATGCTGAATTATTATGTAAAATTATCTCCCTTTTATGAATTTCATTTTCTACTAACTTACTGGTATCGACTGTAATTTCACACCCTATATTATTGCCTTCAAATTTATTCGGTGAAAATGAAATCCAACTATGGTCATAAGGAGTATGAGGAGGGTCATTAACATGGGGAGCAACTTCCCATCTACCAGATAAAATTGTCTGTGGAATTGGATTACTAATCTCTATAACACCTGTTAATTTTTCTCCCCATTTATCGCTAGTAAATTTCAGATTTTTTCGACTAATTCTGACTTTCGGTAAACGATTTACATTTAAAACTCGAAGAGCAGCTAAAGCCTTCTTAGCATTTTCATATCTATCACTATATTTTGGTTCTGTTATCTTTTCCAACCAATTAATCCAACCCCTTTCTAATGGTGGAACTAAATGACGAAAAATTATCCGATAATCAGCATCTATTAAATTTCCAATATCTCCAGATTTTATCCCTGTTAATAAACAAATTAATGTCGCACCAAGACTATATAAATCTGAAGCTGTTGTTAAAGAGCGATTAAACATTTGTTCGGGAGACATAAATCCCATCGTACCTTTAACAACACTACTTGCTGCTATTTCTCCTCCTCCCATTCTGGCAAAACCAAAATCTACTAAATAAACATTTAACTCCTCATCAATTAAAATATTTTCTGGTTTAATATCTCGATGAATAACAGGTTTTCGTCTACTTTGCAGATAGACTAAAATTTCTAAAACTGAAATAGCAATCTGTTTAATTTCTTGTGGTTGCCACTGACGAGAAATTACTGCTGATTCTGCTGCAATATATTCTTGAATCATGCAGAAACCATCAGTAGTTTGAAAGGAATCTAAATATTGAGGAATTCCTGGATGATTGAGACTTTTTAAGACTGTAATTTCTTGAGAATAGGCGTCATATTCTGCCCAAGTTGCTCCTAGTTTGGCAAATTGAAATTGTTTAATAACTACGTTTTTTTGAGTATTGATGTTTTTGCCTAGATAAGTGATTC
>NZ_JAAHGU010000021.1:59497-74918 GCF_010692685.1 Okeania sp. SIO2F5
TTTAAGACTGTAATTTCTTGAGAATAGGCGTCATATTCTGCCCAAGTTGCTCCTAGTTTGGCAAATTGAAATTGTTTAATAACTACGTTTTTTTGAGTATTGATGTTTTTGCCTAGATAAGTGATTCACCCACCAATATTATTGTGACCAAGTTCTCTAATTATTTGATAGTCATCGGCAGAAAAGTTAGGGGAATTATTCATATGTTTTTAGTAGGTTTTAGGGAACAGAGAATAGAAAGCAATTAAATTTTTACATCCGATTCTCGATCGCTCCGACTACTAATAGTCATATTTCTCCCAAGGTTATGCAGTTTAGAAGTTCACAATAATATTTCCACAACAAACAAAAATTATCACCTTTCCGAAATCCATATATTACACTAAGTAGTATAATGTAACCATAAATCCTCAAAGTCGGGGAATATAGCAGTCGTCATTACTGTTACGGCATATAAAAAGCTTAAAACTCAGACAAAGCAAGGTTTTTCCTTCTTCCTTCTTCCCTCTTCCTTCTGCCTTCTGCTATATGCAAAAATAATCAAGAAAACAAGACTATCGAAAATAATACGGAGAAAAACTGTGGACTCCAAATATAACCCTGTATCCATTGAACAAAAGTGGCAAAAAATCTGGACCGAACAAAACCAAAATCAAACCCCTACAGACAAGAATAAACAAAAATTCTACGCTCTATCCATGTTCCCCTACCCATCCGGGAACTTACACATGGGTCATGTTCGTAACTACACAATTACCGATGTCATTGCCCGACTCAAACGGATGCAAGGTTATCGCGTCCTCCACCCCATGGGTTGGGACGCATTTGGACTACCCGCAGAAAACGCAGCCATAGACCGTGGCATCCCACCCGCTCAATGGACCTACCAAAATATCGCCCAAATGAAAGAACAACTCCAACGTTTGGGTTTCTCCATCGACTGGGAAAAAGAAGTCGCCACCTGCTCCCCCGAATACTACCGTTGGACCCAATGGATATTCCTTCAATTTTTCCAAGCAGGTCTCGCTTATCAAAAAGAATCCGCCGTTAACTGGGACCCCATCGACCAAACCGTACTTGCCAACGAACAAGTAGATGGCGAAGGTCGTTCCTGGCGTTCCGGGGCAAAAGTCGAACGTAAATTGTTGCGCCAGTGGTTCTTCAAAATTACCGACTACGCCGAACAACTCCTCAACGACTTGGACAAATTACCTGGTTGGCCAGAACGAGTTAAAACCATGCAGGCCAACTGGATAGGTAAATCCGTCGGTGCTTATCTCGAATTCCCCATAGTCGGTATGGATAAAAAAATCGGTGTCTTTACCACCAGACCCGATACAGTCTACGGCGTAAGTTACGTTGTCTTAGCTCCCGAACATCCTTTAACAGCAGAGGTGACAACCCCAGAACAACAAACTACCGTCGAAACTTTCATTCAAGAAGTTGCTGCCGAAAGTGAACTAGAACGCACCGCTGAAGATAAACCAAAACGTGGCGTTCCCACTGGTGGCAAAGCTATCAACCCATTTAATAACCAAGAAGTTCCTATCTGGATCGCCGACTATGTACTCTATGAATATGGTACGGGTGCAGTAATGGGAGTACCTGCTCACGATGTACGCGACTTCCAGTTTGCCAAACAATACAATTTACCCATTACAAATGTCATTGTGCCAGATGACTCCGATAATGATGACTGTGAACTTACAGATGCTTATACCGATGTTGGCATCATGGTCAACTCTGGTCCGTTTAATGGTCAAAAATCTACTGTTGCCAAAAAAGCAATTATTGAACTTGCAGAAGATGAAGGTTATGGGGAAGGTCGCGTACAATATCGTTTGCGAGATTGGTTAATTTCTAGACAACGTTATTGGGGAGCGCCAATACCTATTATTCACTGTCCGAACTGTGGTGCTGTACCTGTGCCAGATGAAGATTTGCCTGTGAAGTTGCCGGAAAGTGTGGAATTTTCTGGTCGAGGTCCGTCACCTTTGGCAAAATTAGAAGACTGGGTAAATGTTCCTTGTCCGAGTTGTGGTACTCCCGCAAAACGGGAAACTGACACGATGGATACTTTTATTGATTCGTCTTGGTATTATTTGCGTTATCCGGATGCGAAAAATCAAGAGCAGGTGTTTAAGTCAGAAATTGTTAATGACTGGTTGCCTGTAGATCAATATGTGGGTGGTATCGAACACGCGATTTTACATTTGTTGTATTCCAGATTTTTTACTAAGGTTTTGCGCGACAGAGGTTTGTGCAATTTTGACGAACCTTTCCAAAGATTGTTAACTCAGGGAATGGTGCAAGGTATTACTTACAAAAATCCAGTCACTGGTAAATATATTCCGTTTACAGATGTTAACCCGGAAGAACCAAAAGACCCGAAAACTGGAGATAAATTGGAAGTATTCTTTGAGAAGATGTCTAAATCTAAATATAACGGTGTCGATCCTTTGGAGGTAATGGCAAAATATGGTGCAGATACGGCGCGGATGTTTATCTTGTTTAAAGCGCCACCAGAAAAAGATTTAGAGTGGGATGATGCTGATGTACAAGGACAGTTTCGTTTCCTTAACCGAGTGTGGTCTTTGGTAACGGAATTTTCTGCCAATAATAGTTTTAGTGAATTGAAAGCAAAAACTAATGGTATTACTCAAGCAGACTTGAAACAGTTGGGTTGGTCTCGGTATTTGATTACTGAAATTACGAAAAATCTTTCTGCTTTTAAACTCAAAAATGTGGTTAAAGTTTATGCTGCTGCTGATGTGAAAGCTGCAATAGAAGCAAAGTTTAATCATCCAGAAACTCAACAGGAGACTAAGAATGATTTACAGAAAGGGTTGAGTTGGATAGAAACTAGGTTTGCTAAAGAGTTAACTAAAGCAGAGAAAGATGTACGACGAGCGGTGCATATTGCTATCAAAGAAGTGACAGAAGATTTAGATGGAGATTATCAGTTTAATACTGCTGTTTCTGAGATGATGAAATTGAGTAACGCTCTCGCTGATGCTAGTTGTAAAGATTCGCCTATTTATGCAGAAGGTTTGGAAACTTTGCTGTTGTTGTTGGCGCCGTTTGCGCCTCATATTATTGAGGAGTTGTGGCAAGTTGCTGGTAATTTTGGTTCCGTACACGCGCATTCTTGGCCTAAGTTTGACCCGGATGCTTTGGTTGTAGATGAAATTACGTTAGTGATTCAGATTAAGGGTAAAACTAGGGGAACTATTCAGGTGTCAGCGCAAGCAGATAAGGCAACTTTGGAACAGTTAGCGCGAGAGTCGGAAGTAGCGCAGCGTCATTTGGAGGGTAAGGAGATTAAAAAGGTAATTGTGGTGCCTGGAAAATTGGTTAATTTTGTGGTTAGTTAACAGGAGTATTAGACTGACACAGCTAAAATGGTGCAATAGTAGGGGTGGGTTTGAGCAGAAATTTTTATACTTACCCTAAAATTTATATAAACCCGTCCTCATGCACACTGATTAGATATGTCACGCTAGTAGTAGACCGACACACCTTAAAATGTAGGTTGGGTTGAACTGAGTGAAACCCAACAAAACCCTACTATAGCGCTGTGCGCAGGGAACAGGCAACAGGGAACAGGGAACAGGGGGAATAAATTGCCGTTTGCGTAGCATTCCGAAGGAATAATATAAGACTTCTAGCTCTTTTGCCCCTACTACAATTTGTAAATATACCAGCGCTCATTGCTATAATGTCTAATGTTGGGTTTATCCTAACGGATAAGCTCCGCTAACGGTAACTCAACCCAACCTACGCCTATTGAACCATTTCAGATGTTTCAGTCCAGTAGGGTAGTTTTTCAATTATCAGTTATCAGTTATCAGCTTTTTCAGTTAGTTGCAAATAATATCATGTCCGTTGGTATCGTTTGTGTAAAAGTTAGCGTGGATATTTACAGGAAATTTAAGTTTTTTTCTTGCTCAATTGCCTTCCTGTTTTTTGCCTGTTGCCAGATGAGCTGTTGCCTACCTTTTCTATAGAATACCGATGCTACCGGACATGATATAATATATCTTTATAGAAACTTTAGTGTTTACTATAAAAATATATTATAATCGTAATATGCTTTATTTAAGCAGATAAATATCTTAAGATTTGCTTTATAAATTAGTTCTATACATACTTTAATTAAATAACTTTTAAAATCTATTACTTGTAGAACTTTGAATGTAAGCATTCAGCCGTCAGCTATCAGCTATTATTTTAGCAAAAGCAGATAAGGTGACATAAGGTGACATATAGAAGGTAAGGAGATTAAAAAGGTAATTGTGGTCCCTGGAAAATTGGTTAATTTTGTGGTAACTTGATTTATGATCGGGAAGTTGTGTGCAACTTCCCTACTATCATAACCATCAGGATACCAATCAAGAAATTAATCTAAATTAATCAACTGAATATCCTGTTTTTTCGTAATATTAGTAATCACTTTCTCTAGGCTAAACATATTAATAATTATCTATAAAATCATAAATTTAATTAGTCACGAAAAAAATAAAAACTTTTTTATTATACTCCTAGTTTCTTGCTTTCTCCTAGTTTTAATAAGCAATACCATAGCCCGTGTATGGATGCTTGTAAGGCGGATGCAACCCCAATACAATATCTTCTTGAGCAATACCCATTTCAATTAATTCTTGACCGACATCAATATCAGTAGCGTTATTCTGAAGCCAAATTTTGCCATCTTTGATATCGAAATGTAAAACAGTATAGTAAATTCATTCCAACCCTTTCCAACTAACTCGCATAAGTTGATAATGATTCCGTATGGGGTCAAAAAATAGTTCGTTTTCTACATCCTCGTTGCGAAATGTTGATTGACCATACTTTTCTAATAGGGTTTAAATGTAGGTTCGATAAAGCTCTAACTTATCCATTGGACAATCTCCTCTGTTGCAGGTTCATATAGCAGGGAATAGGAAACAGGGAACAGTAGGAAAAACATTTCCCTCTCTAAGCTTTATCATGTGAATATCTACAGGAAATTTAAGGTTTTTCAAGCTTTTAAGCCTTCTTTCTTTTTCCTTCTTCCTTCTTCCTTCTTCAAATGACTATTTATTGAGAACATTACAAATTAATTTACCAGCACCATTAGGTTTAAATTTAACAATATTACCATTTTTTTGTATTTTTTCTTCAGTGCGACAATTATAAATTTCTAATGGTTTTCTCCTACTATTAATACTAACTTCTGCTCGATATTCCCAATAGTTTTTAGCACTGCGCTTAATATTGATAATACAAATTTTATTGCCGTTATAGTTACGACAAAAAGATGCTGCTGCGGGGGGTGTAACAGCCAAAAAGAATATTAATAAAAAAATTGACAAAATAATGTATTTCGACATTTTTAAAGATGTTATTTATTTTCTGAACTGTTATTTTCTGAATTGGCGATCGCACGGAAGTCAAAAGTTAAAAGTCAAAAGTTAAAAAGTCAGATTTTATCAGCTCAAAACTTTATATTATACAATAATTTCAGCAAATTATTTCACATTTAAAGTTGGAAACTATTTGTGACATCTTTAAAGTGAATTAGTATATATATACCAGCACGCACTGTTATATCTACAAAATAAAAAATCAGGACTTACCCATGAGGTACGAAAAACTAGGATTTGAGATTGCTTTCCATTTCAGACTGCTCCGCAAACCCTGTCATTTCAGTTATCAGTTGTCAGTCGCTTCAGACAAAAATACATTGTAGCTGCGTAATATCATGTTCGGACGGGTTAGTTATAAATAAAATTTAAGGACTCCGGGTATCGACAGTACCAAAGAAATACTGAAATTATCAATACTATTCCTCCAATATTTACTCCTGACTCCTGACTCCTAACAACAGTTATTTATAAGTATTCAACCGAACATGATATAATATCATGTCCGGATAATTAGTTATAAAAAAACTTTCTCCTTCAACTCCACTTCTTCTTTCTTCCCTCCTGAGGACTGACTCCTCCGTAGTTATTTATTTATCACTGTTCAACCGGACATGGTATAAGTCCTAAAAATAAACTAAAGTCCGAAGCTCAATTTATCAATATCATAAACTCTCACTTCTGCATCTTCAGCTAAAAGTTCTGATATTTCTTCAATTAAAGGTGCAATGTAAGGTTGCTTAAGATGGGAATTAAGAGCTTCTCGGTCTATCCATTCTTCAAAATATAAAAAGGTATTAGAATTATCAAACTCTTCATATAAAGTATAACTAATATTTCCAGCTTCTTTATGAGTTTCTTCAATACCAGGTTTTGCAAGTTCTAAAAATCGTTCTCGTTTTTCTGGTTTGATTTTGTATTTCCCAGCTAAAACAAGTTTAAATTTTTTGTCTTCATTTGCTTGATTCATGTTTAAATCCTTGAATTTTGGGCGTTGGTGATTTGAGTTATGATATCATGTCCGGATAAGAGCGCGAACAAAAAAATTTTCTCTTCTACTGCTCTTTGCTTCTTATTTCTTCCCTCCTGACTCCTGACTCCTGACTCCTAAAGAATCGCTTTCTGTTCCGGACTGCTCCGCAAACCCTGTGGGTCGCAATGAGGAAAACTAGAAGGATTCTATTGCAGTACCGTTACCAAAATTATTATTAATATTAACAACCTGAGCATATACAAATTTGATCACATAGGTTATAATTATCGCCTTTATGTCAAACCTGATTACAGTTCATTTATTCTCATCAACTTAGAAAAGCTTAACAATACTTAAATCCTTGTAATTGAGTAATAAGAAAAAACTACAAAAATGATTTAGATCATTGTTAATTTAGATCGCTAAGTAACATTTTAGAATATTTATCGGAAAATCTCAGCTTATTCCAATAAAAAAATCATAAAATCAATTTAATTAATGAATTAATGTAAGTTAAGGTGATAATCTAGTTGATAGAAAAAATGTTTCGGATATATCTAATAGATTTGCCTCACATCTGAACAGCAAATTAGATTGGTCAGAAGTGTGGACAATGATATTATTTAATATCTCGAACAAGTGGCCGTCATCTGCTTATGCAAAGGCCGATAGCTTAACTAACAAATTTAGATGTTAAACTGTGCAAGAAAGCGATTATGCTCAGTAATGCTAACGGAATATTACTCTATAACGCTGACACAAACACAGTATTGAAACGAACATACCATAGCAAGTTGGAAAAATTAAACGGGTAAACTATGGAATACAAAAATGCAGTCCTAGATGACAAAGCGTTGCAAGAAGGCTTAAATGGGATCAACCCCAAATTCGGGGACTTTTGTACTCGTGTAGCAGGTGAAGCATGGGGTCTACCACTCATAGACCAAAAAACCAAAGCTCTGATTACAATAGCAATTGATGTAGTCAATCAAGATCATGTAGGTCCGGGAAACCCTTTTGGCGCTCATGTTAATATGGCAATGCAACAGGGAGCTACCCGTGAAGAAATAGAGGAGTTGCTATTATTCACCTGTGTTTATGCAGGATTTAATAAAGCAGCAGGTTGCTTCGGCGCTCTTAATGAAATTTTGGGTCCGTCCGCATAATCTTGAAAAAGGCAGAAGGCAGAAGGCAGAAGGCAGAAGGTCTAGTTGCTTATGGATAGTCTTCGACACACCACTCTGTGTCTTATAACCCCAAACAATTTTCAGCACCGTGTAGACGGTAGACAAAAAAATTGACTAATTTCTTCAAGAGCAAAGAAAGCACAATTCTATAACTACGAGAAAGTGTGGTTTCTTTAACGATCGCTCGCGTCGCCGAGCAATTTTGTTTCAACCAATGAAAAAACAACTACAAGTTTAGATATTATGAGCAAGCGCACAAGTTACTACAAAGACCTAACAGCAGATTATTCTAGAGCTATTCCAGTAGCGGCTGATGTTGCCGAAAAAATGATTGCCGATGCTGAAAAAATCATTGCCATGAAAGAAGCAACATTACCAGAGATAACTGCTGACTACACATTAGAACAGATAGAGAAAGAAAATAAAGAGTGGTGGCCTACTCATTGTGAAGCTTTGAGGCAAGGACGCGGTGATATTTTAACTGCTGAATATCGAGAAGATTTAGTTTATTTGTGCCAAGATGGACCTTATTCTGGTCTAGAGGAACAAAAAGAAAGGGAACAGCATTGGTGGGCATTGATTTCTCAACCAGGAGTTATTATGTGTTGGCCTATTGTTATGTTTTCTGGAGAACATACATTCTTCGAGTGGAAAAGTGTGGATCTCGAAACCAACGAAACTATTGCCAAGGGAAATGTAACTTGGGTACGTCGTGGTCACAGAGGTGGTTGCTACTTAAAAACTGAGCAATTAACATTCTATCGTGATGTATTTGCGGCAGCAGAACTTCTGGAGTTAATTACTACATAAGGGAAAAAATTAGATGCTTGAATTGAAGGGTAATCGGCAATCTTAAAATAATTAGACAAAGTTAGACATAATTAGATATTTATTGTGATATACTAGATTTATGTCTAACTTATTAACGGTATCTCAAGCAGCAGAGCTGCTAGGAGTGTCAACAAAAACAATCAGACGATGGGAAACTGAGGGACGGATAAAATCAATCCGCACCGAAGGCGGTCATCGACGATTTACTGTTTCTAACTTAATCGGCAACAAACAAGATAATTCTTTGACTGTTGCCTATGCAAGAGTTAGCAGTAATGACCAAAAAGACGACTTAGAGCGTCAAAAAATAGCTTTAGAAGCCTACTGCGCTAAACAAGGTTGGTCATTTGAAATTATATCAGACTTAGGCGGTGGTTTAAACTATCGCAAAAAAGGTTTAATTAAACTCATAAAACTGATTTGCTCAGACCAAGTAGAACGGTTAGTTTTAACTCATAAGGACAGATTACTAAGACTTGGTAGCGATTTAATATTCACTTTATGTGAAATATTTGGCACAGAAATAGTTATTATTAATCGCACTGAAGACTCTACCTTTGAGGAATTTATAGCACAAGATATCATAGAAATAATTACAGTTTTTTCTGCCAGACTTTATGGTTCCAGGAACCATAAAAATAAGCAAATTATTCAGCAGTTGAAAGAGGTAGCTAATCAGTTAAAATGAAATCAATTTTGACTAAACTCAAGGTGAATAAAAAACACTGTGATTCAATGTTTGATTATACATAAGCATTCAGCTATTAGTAGTCAGGTATCAGTTATCAGCAATTACTAATTATTCATTACTTCTAAGGTTTAGGAAGGGGACTTGAAAAGTAACTTTTATTCTGTCTCAATTTCTTAATTATTTTTACCTGCCCTAAAATTAATGGTTGATAGCTAATAGCTGACGGCTGAATGGTTACAATTATACTTTGTAATAGAGTAAGGAGTAAAAAAAATGGCTACTGCAACAAAAGGTAAAATTGGAGTCTTAATAGAAGACCATTTTGACCCTACAGAATATCTGAAATTTAATGAATTTTTCCCTCAAAAAGGGTATGAAGTAGAATATATTACTCATTTATGGGGTAATAAGGAATTACATTTTGGCTCTAACCCAGAAAATAATATTGTTGGAGAACAAGTTACTGTTTCGACAGAAGTTAATGATGTTAATCCCTCAGACTATAAAGGGATAATTTGTATTGGCGCTTATGCAATGGATAGATTGAGGTATCAGGTAAATCCTAAAAAAGGTGAACCAAACCAAGCACCAGCAGTAGCATTTCTCCGTAAAGCTGTCAATACTGAAAATGTAAAATTAGGAGCAATTTGTCATAGTTTATGGCTATTTTGTGCCGACAATGAAATGATAAAAAATAAAAAAGTTACCTGCGCTCATAACATTATTTGTGATGTAGAAAATGCTGGAGCAGATGTAATATTTGATGGAGATCAAACAGCAGATTTAGTGATAGATGGAAACTTAATCACAGCCAAACATCCAGGGGTAACAGATGAATTTATGGAAAAATTTGTAGAAGCGATCGAAGCTTAGAGGATTAGGGGAGTGGGGGAGTGGGGGAGTGGGGGAGTGGGGGAGTAGGGGAGTAGGGAGCATTTTTCTACCTTTTTCCCTGATTCTATTTCTCAATTTCCTGACTTCACCAGTTCTTTACGTCGCTCTACTGATACCAATTCACTTTAAGAATGTCACAAATAGTTTCTCTCAAATAAATGTCAAATAATTGCCTGAAACTATTGTGTTGTCAAAAATTTTAGTTGCTCTAGTCTAACTTCTGACTTTTGACTTCCGTGAAACTGTATAAATTTCCTACAGTTTTTTTCGTACGGTTCTATTTCAAGACAAGATATGAAATCAAAAATTCCCTATTCCCTATTACCTGACTTCTACAATAAGTCTATAAAAAAACTCGTAAACTAAAGTTAAAGTTAAAAGATAATCAAAAATGAGTACCCAAATAGAATTTAGCTTTTCTGACCTAATAGCAGGATATGTTACCAAATACGACTCAGAAACAGATATTTTTGGTATCAAAACAACAGACGGCAGAGAATTTCAAGCCAGACTAAGTCCCATATCTTATGCCAAACTCGTACAAAACTTAGACGAAGCATACCCAGATGCTACAGGTTCCATGCGGTCAATGTTAGTACCTGGTCGGTATATATTCACTTATGGAGTCTTCTTCCCAGATAGTCCCATATTTGAAGCCAAACAAATTATATTTGTCGGCCGCCAAGCAGAGGACTACGTTTTCGAGAAACCAAACTGGTGGGTAGATCAAGTACGTTCCCTTGCTAATTTTTATGTCAAAGCTCAGTTTGGCGACGAAGAAATTGACTACCGCAACTATCGCACAACCCTAAGTCTATCCGGTGTCAAATCTAAGGTAAACTTCTCTCAAGAAACTGATACTATCTCCCGGATGGTTTACGGGATGGCGACTGCCTACATGATGACTGGGGAAGAAATTTTTCTAGAAGCAGCAGAAAAAGGCACCGAATATCTGCGAGACCACATGAGGTTTGTAGACTTAGACGAAGGAATTGTCTATTGGTATCACGGTATTGATGTACAAGGAGAGCGGGAACAAAAAATCTTCGCTTCAGAATTCGGCGATGACTACGATGCTATTCCTGCTTACGAACAAATTTATGCCCTTGCAGGTCCATTACAAACATATCGACTCAATGGCGACCCTCGGATAATGGACGATACCGAGAAAACCATCAAACTATTCAACGACTTCTACCTGGATAAGAGCGATCGCGGCGGTTACTACTCTCACCTAGACCCCATAACTCTAGACCCCCTCAGCGAATCATTAGGACGGAACAAAGGTACCAAAAACTGGAACTCAGTGGGCGACCACGCACCAGCATATCTAATTAATCTCTGGTTAGCAACAGAAAAACCAGAATATGCTGATATGCTCGAATATACTTTTGACACTATTGAAAAGCGGTTCCCAGACTACGAAAATTCTCCTTTTGTCAATGAAAAATTCTTTGAAGACTGGAGTCCAGACCATACTTGGGGATGGCAGCAAAACCGGGCAGTAGTTGGTCACAATATGAAAATTGCCTGGAATTTGATGCGGATGAATAGTCTCAAAGCCAAAGATTCTTATGTCGATCTGGCCAAGAAAATTGCCGACCTTATGCCAGCAGTGGGCAGCGACCAACAACGGGGTGGTTGGTATGATGTGGTGGAGAGGGTATTGGGTGAAGACGAAAAAATCCACCGTTTTGTTTGGCACGACCGCAAAGCTTGGTGGCAGCAAGAACAGTCTATTCTAGCTTATTATATTCTCGCCGGAATTCTCAAAGAGCCAGAATATCATCGGTTAGCGCGGGAAGCTGCTGCTTTTTACAACGCTTGGTTCCTAGATACAGAAGATGGTGGTGTTTATTTTAATGTTCTTGCTAATGGTATTCCTTTCTTGGCAAGTGGCAACGAACGAGGTAAGGGGTCTCACTCCATGAGTGGTTATCACTCTACAGAGCTATGTTTCCTTTCTGCTGTTTATACTAATCTCCTGGTTAACAAGCAGCCAATGGATTTTTATTTTAAACCTATTCCTGGTGGTTTCCCCGATAATATCCTGCGGGTGTCGCCAGATATTCTGCCTCCAGGTAGTATTAAAATTGGCTCTGTAGAAATTGATGGCAAACCCTACAGTGATTTTGATACTGAGAAACTGAGTGTCAAGTTGCCTGATACTAAAGAAAGGGTGAAAGTTAAGGTAAATATTGTACCTACCTAAGTGGGTGGTGGTGCATAGTAATGGCAAAGGAAACACCGGGAATTTAGGGAGATTGGGAGTGTGGGGAGCACCGAGAGTGTGGGAGAAAAAAATATATATCCTCACCATTACCATCCAGGACTACCCCAGAGCGGGTTGAAAGCAAAAAGTTCAGATAATACCTTAGATGTATCTATGGGGGTGGTGGTGCATTGTCATGGTCGTGCATTGTAATTATTTTTGTTACGATATACGGTAGTCGGAGCATCTTGCTCCTTTATATCATGTCTGGATAATTGGCGTTGCACAGCGACGAATGATTTGAGATTTTTGATTGAATTGGATTGTGGATTAATCAATTGCCAGAATGATTAATTAATGGTTATTTTTAGTCAAAGTCTAAACTAATTTTTGGCAATATCATTCCATAATGTGCAACCCCGGATAATTAGTGATGAAAAAAATTATCCTTTCACTTGTAGGGCAAATCTCTTTTTTCTTCTTCTGTTGGTCAACATTCCCTCTCTTGGTCAGCATTCCCTTGCGACTGTCGTCGTCGCGGGGTCGCACTGCTACTCCCTACTCATATCATGTCCGGTAGCATCGGAGCGTGTATAAAGTTAAGGTGACAATAGGATCAAACCTTCTGCCTCCTGCCTCCAGCATAGCTGCCTTCCTTCCAGCAAAGTCTAATTATTCAACCGGACATAATATCACTTATTTATATATTCAACCGGACATAATATTACTCGCGGGCAGGATGCCCACACTAGACATTGCTTGTTCCTATTTACCATTACGCGAGCAGGACTACCTTTATGGGTTTAATATCATGTTCGGACGGGTCAGTTAGAAATAAAATTTAAGAACTGACAGTACCGACAGTACCTAAAGAAATACTGAAATTATCTTTACTTTCCTCCTTTCTTCCCTCCTGACTCCTGACTCCTGATTCCTCACAACAGTTATTTATAAGTATTCAACCAAACATGATATAAATTATTGTTTTGGTTAAATTTGTGGTATAAAATCTGTGGTAGTAGATTGAAGAAGGAGTCAGAATCAAGAGTGGGGGACAATTCAGACCCATCACTAATAATTGCAGACCACCAAAGCATCAGATTTGCTGCTGGTATTCAACCCATTTCTTCATCCGCCAGTTGTACAGAATTCTATCTAGCAATTCAGACAGTACGCTACTGACGGCTAATTTACCTCTACCTGAATTCTTTGTTGATAACTGAGACCAAACACTTAAATATTGTTATATCATGATACAAATTGATATTAATACAGTAGTAGAAAATATTACAGTAGTAGAATTAACAGGGGACATTGACGCTAGTACAGCACCTAAAGTTTCAGAAGAAATATTACCTCTAGCGACTCCTGGCTGCAAAATTCTGATAAATATGAGCAATGTGCCATATATGTCTAGTGCAGGGTTGCGCACATTACTATCACTGTACCGACAAACAACAGCAAAGGAAGGAAAAGTTGTATTAGTGGGACTTTCTGAAGAGCTTCAAGATACTATGGCTGTGACTGGGTTTCTAGACTTTTTTGCAACTGCTGAAAATGTTGAGTCAGGAATGGCAACACTAAATTGAAGCAGGTGGTAGTTCAACAATTAATAATTAATTATTAATTATTAATTATTACCTCTCCTTCAAAAGAAGAGAATTGACTTAACTGGCTATCAGCTATCAGCATTTGAGCTAGCCTCCTAGGTCGGAACTCGGAACTGCGTTAACAGCTTTTTGACCTTGGGTTTATACCCCGACGAGGGCGTAAAAAAAGTCCTAATGCTGACCGCTGACTGCTATTTAAAGAAAAATTTTGTCTTTTTTCCCCTTTAAAGGAGAGGCTTTAAACCTTGATTATTCGGTTAAATTTTGTTAAGCGGTTCAGCATTTCAAAGTATATATCCAATTTTTGTGAAAGGGAGTAGGAAATATAAATAGGACTTAGGCGCTGACAATAGATATAGGGCTTTGTGCGTTACGCTACTACTAACAAACCCCACTGGACTACTTTGCTACTTTTTTTTCTTGACGGCTGAAACAGCTATATGTTATAATATATTACTATATGCGCGAGATAATAGAACCTGAAATAATACCCACTCATACCCCCCCCCACACTATACGCACAAGTAGGTGTCCTGTGTAAGCTGTATCCAGACTAAAAGTGAGTTCAGAGTAATACAACCGTTTTCCTCCTTGACGCCATCCAACTCGATCACCAAAAACTTCCCATATTTTATTATTGTACTGCCTCGTACCACCCAAGCCCTGGTAAATTTGCTTCTGAACAGAAAATCCAAATTTACCATTACTGTATTTTACCCAAAGTTGGTCAATAGTGCGGAGGTCTTCACAAGGAAAATAATTTATATTTTCTATCAACATACAATGCTCAGTTTCTTTATCTGCTTCTTTCCACTTACCTGCTGCTAATAAGTCACGCAAATTAGTATAATCTAACCCTTTAGCTGAAACCAAAGGTACATCAGAAAAAGCAAAATTTTGTGAAGGTTGTTGATTTTTGTGAGTAGTATAAACAGAGGTATTAGACTGAGTAGCAAACCGATAAATATTAGCACTCCTTACATTACTAGCAGAAGAATATTTTGGAGATAGTTGATTGTTTTGAGTATGATAAACAGAAGAATTGCCCAACCCTAACTCAGCCAAAACATCCTCAACATTCTGATAACGTTGCTTCTGTTTTTGCTGCACCAAACCATCTAAAATTTTCCCTGATTCATCACTCACAAAATTTCCATTTAAACAGTCTCGCTATACCCATTCCATTTCCATTACATTATACAAATCAAATGGATTCATCTGAGTCAATAAATGTAAACAAGTTATATAAAATCCGCTCGGGTTCGGTATAAAAAAAATTTTCATCTTCATCCAAGAGCAAATGTTTCGCGCATTCTCTTCCCTCCTGAATCCTGACTTCCCCTCCACCGGAGGGGTTAGGGGTGGGTTGACTCGGTCCTCCTAGATTAACTATCTAATTACACCGATGCTACCGGATTTGATATTACCCCCAAACTATACAGATATAGCAATGAGCGCTGGCATCTTTACATGTTACATAGATATTTGCAATGTAATATAAAAGTAACTGTATGAGCTGTATTTTTCATAAATTAGGCGATCGCTAAACCTTAAAGTTTTAAGGATGTCTGTAATGGTATTGATAATTTACAGTTTATAGCTTGAAATTGTTTAC
>NZ_JAAHGU010000210.1:0-9048 GCF_010692685.1 Okeania sp. SIO2F5
ACGCATCCTTAAAACTTTAACCTTTAGCGATCGCCTAATTTATGAAAAATACAGCTCATACAGTTACTTTTATGTTACATTATCAATATTTATGTAATATGTAAAGATGCCAGCGCTCATTGCTATACTATTGGATAGTCAATATCACTGTTAACTACAGCTTCTTTGCCATTTGAGAAATTGGTCAAAATAACATCTATGGAGCTAACTCCAAATTCAGGTATATCTACATATAACAAGTCTCCAGAGAATGGCAATTCTCGAAAACATTGTGGCTCTTGTCCTAAAAAACAATATTCAGCTGCCATTGCAGGGCTGGGGGAAACTACTGCGAAAGATAGTAAACAGACAAAAAATGCAACGATGACTTTGTCTAATGCTTTTTTCATTTTTATTACTCCGTAAGTCACTTTGTGTGTGAACGTTTTCTCCAAATATCCAGAGGAGTTTCTTCCTCTATTATTACAATTGTTTCGTGATGGGTAGGGTGGGCAAACATCAAGTCTATTAATTGCTAATATCAATCACTACATTAGCTCACCCCTACAAAAAATTATCTTAATTAACCACTATTTCGCAACTACTGTGATCCGTATAGGTGTATTTGTAACACGACTCGCATTTGAGAATGTAGCTGAACTCGATGGTTGGACTGGATAAGTTATTACTTCACTAGTTTTATATGGGGGTAGTTCTATTGGGTTGCCAAGATCGGTGTTAAATATAGCATAATATTCTTGTGAGTAATTGCTGACAGTAACATCTATAGCGTTAACTCCATATGGAGGTATATCTACAAATAACAAGTCTCCAGATTCCGGCAAGTCTTCTACACATTGTGGCTGTTGTCCTAAATAACAATAATATTGAGCTGCCATTGCATGGCTGGGGGAAACTACTGCAAAAGATAGTAAACAGACAAAAAATGCAACGATGACTTTGCCTAATGCTTTTTTCATTTTTATTACTCCGTAAGTCACTTTGTGTGTGAACGTTTTCTCCAATCACAGACTATAACAAACTTTATGAGATTGACTATTATTTAGCTTTTCTTTATATTCCACAAATTTAGGGCATCCATTATTGATTACTATAGCGCTACGCATTAAGGTTAGGACATGAATAGAAGCTGAAACCCTTTTGTATTCTCCTATTGCCTGTTGCCTGTTGCCTGTTGCCTTGCGCGTAGCGCTATAATATCAACAACTACATTTACCCACCATACTATTTTTGACTTTTGACTTTTGATTTTTAACTTGAGGTGATCGCAACTACTAAACCCTAAAAGTAATAAATTATAGATACTAAGTGGGTTCTATAATTCCTATTCCTCCTGATTCTGTAGGGACTAAGCATACTTAGTCCCTACCTACTTCCTACTCCTTATTTAAAGGAACAGTAGACTTTACTGATTCACGTTGATGTAATCTATTGAACCAGTTTTTTAAATTATCATATTCCAAAAGCCAATCTTCATTCAACCGAAGGCTATAGTAACCAAAAGAACATAATGCTGATACATCTGCTATCGTCCATTCTTCATTACCTAATAAATACTTAGATTTAGCTAATTGTCGATCAAAAACTGGTAAGAGATCGTTAATTGACGTTTCTAATTTGGTTCGATAAAAAGTCGGCTCTAAATTATTGGTCAAATTTAGTATCCATAAATTGATAATATTATCCCCTAAATAATCTGCTAATTCTTCCCATTTACGACATTCAAGTTTTGACTGGGGATAAGTAGGATAAAATTTTGGTTCTGGATAATTTTCGTCTAAATACTCAGCAATTAATGTAGAATCCCAAATTACTGTGCCATCTTCTTCTACAAATACAGGTACTTTACCAATGGGAGAAATTTCCATAAATTCAGCAGGTTTGTTTCGTAGGTTAACTTCCTTGAGTTTGTAATCTAATTTTTTTTCTGCTAACAATATCCGTATTTTTCGAGAAAAGTTTGATAGTGGATGATAATATAAAATTCTTTTCATTGAGACATCTCCAAAAAAGCCATAAATAAAGTGTAAACTATCAGCATTCAGCCATCAGCTATTGCTTTTAGTGGGATAAAAGCTTTATGTAAGCATCAGCCTTCAGCTTTCAGCTATTAGCTTTTATTGTATGGGTTGACAACTAAAACTCGTCGTTTTTGTGCTTCAATTCTCTGGTTAAAAATGTAGTATAAGTTCAACGAATCCTTACTTCATTCATTAAAAAGCTGAGAGCTGAATGCTTAGAGCTTGATTAATTGAGTTAGAATTAAATCTTACTACGAAAGTCGGCTCCCTTGACCTTAAAGTCTATATTCATTAAACACTTTCCTTCAGGACAGAGTCTTATTGGTGAGAGTTGAATACCCACAATAAAGTTTACCAGAAAATGAGGAATATGGCGTGCCATCATTCAAAATATTTATGTTTTATGGTGGCTATGGTTTGCACGGAATGTCAGACCAACAAAACCTATTTCTGATGATTGACAAATCAGAAAGATACGATTTTGCTCATTTTGAATTTATCATGCGGGGGTTAACTAAATTACGGGAAACTCACCCAGAAATGCAGGATTATATTAGTTTAAGTTTGCATTGCGAAGTCGCTGAAATTCTCAATGCTTATACTAAAATAGTCCAAAATGATAGCTCTCTGACTGGTATCAAAGCTTATAGTGCTGCTCGTCCTCCCCATTCAAAAGCATTGGCAATTGTTATTGCTTCCTATTTAGCTTATGAAACCAATTGTGTCAATATTAATTTATTACATCTGAGTTCCCAGAAAGCTGTGGAAGCGGCATTAATGATGCAAACAACATTCCCTCATATCAACTTTCGCCGAGAAGTGACAGTGGGGCATTTATTATTAGATGTGGATGCACCTACAGGCAAATGGGCGAAAGTAAATCCACCTATTCGTTCCCGTGAAGATGTAGAATATTTATGGCAAGCGGTATTAAATCGACAAATTGATTGGATAGTCAGCGATCATGCCTGTTGTTCGGCGGAGAAAAAAGCGAGTAGTCAAGACCCGGAGAATATCTGGTTAGCAAAATCTGGTTTTGGCGGTACGGAATATTTATTATCTGGAGTTTTCAGCGAAGGCAGTAAAAGAGGAATGTCTAATAATCATATCGCTGAGTTGTTGTCGTGGAATCCTGCACAACGTTATGGTTTGTTAGAAAAAGGCGATATTGCTGTAGGGTATGATGCAGACTTGGTACTTTTCGACCCCCATGAAACTTTTGTTGTGCGTGCGAGTGAGTCAGAGTCGCAACAGGGTTATACACCATTTGAAGGAATGGAGTTGACTGGAAAGGTGAAAAGTACATTTTTGCGGGGAAACTTGATTTATGACAAAGGAGAAGTTTTAGGGTCGCCCCAAGGAAAATACTTGTCACGACCCTATGGTAAGACTTCTAGTTAGGGAAGTGTGGGGAGTGTGGGGAGTGTGGGAAGGATGGGGAGGGTGCTGAAGTGTGATAGCGTAACGCATCAGGCAAGATCAAAAATGGTGCGTTACACTAAATTCTGAATTCTAAATTCTGAATTCTAAATTCTGAGCCATATTAGCTCAAATATTTATCCAATACCTGATGAAAGTGACGGATGCGAGATTCTTGATAGTTACTCAGAGTAATACCTGGTTTAGCAGATGCTTTCAATCCTTAGAAATACTGAAATTCTCTTTACTTTCCTCCAATATTTTCTCCTGACTCCTCACAACAGTTATTTATAAGTATTCAACCGTTAGCGTAGCTCCCCCGGAGGGGGAACATGATATAACTTAAGTAGTTTCTGGAATTGGAAATTTTTCCCCTCTTAAATAAGCATCAAAATACTTCTTAAAATACAAAATACTTGTCACATTTGGTTCATCACTTTCATCAGGAGCAAACTCATAAATTGGTAATTTTTCTCTCACCAACTTCACTAAATTAGGATGAAGTTCTTCAAAAGATTCTACCCTAGAAATAGTAGTTTCAAATCTTAATCTAGCTGGATGACCATAACCCAATTTCATCCAAGGCATCCACGGACAATCTCTCGCCCATTCAGAAGGAGGTATTTCTGTTACCCCTGGTCGAGCCACACTAGAAGTAAAAGATTCTACTCCTTTAAACTTTTCTCCAGGGCAATAATCTCGATATTTACTTTCTTTTGCCAAAGGATGAGGATATTCTAAAGGAATTTCTATAACTTTTTTCACATATCCAGAATTCTGAGGGATTACAATTTTTTTTGGTGAGACAAAACCCTGTACCATGCGGTTAGCAATATGTACGACAGGAACTTCTTTTACTCCTTCTCTAGGTCGCCAATAGTGTAATACTTCTTGAGTAGATGAGTCGCAAAATAAACATATTTCTCGATTAATTCTATGTCCGGCTTCCCCATATTCTGGGTGTGGTTTGATAAATACTTTTGTGGCATTCATCCCAATAATAGAAAACAACTTTTCTTGAGGTTTTCCTGGTGATTCTATCCACCAAACTTCACCACCCCAATTATAATAAAGTTGTTTACCATGATTCTCTCTATAAAAATTTAAGTTATCAAATTCATAGTCATTAAAATATTCATCCATGATTAACTCCAGCTTTCTATAGCAGTCCTATTTTATTTGTGTATAAAAATCTTACCGCTTTTAGGGAACAGGGAACAGGAAACAGGGAACAGGGAACAGGGAACAGGTAGAAGTTTCAGTTTTTTTATCTACTTTTTGATTTGTCACAACTTATTTAGGATTGCTATATAAGTTATTTTTGTAGTAATTGATCGTTGCTTATTGACTATTTAGTAATTAAAATTAGCTCTGAATTATAATTTTCTCTTTCACATTTAAAGTATGTCTGAAAAGTTAGACGAAAAAACAAAAAAAATCAAGCTGATAGCTGATAACTGAATGCTAATTGCTATATTATGATAGACAAAACATTATATCAGCAAACGAATGGTCAATCTCACCAAAAAACTCCTGGAAGCAAAAGACTGGGTGAAAGTGCGTGCTAGTACCGATGCTCAACAATCTTTTCTGACTTGGCAGGGTTCGGTTTATGCCTTTATTCCTGGGGAACCAAAACAGCATTTGTTCCAAATAGTAGGGATGAGTGTGGCCAGATGTATTCCGAGGTCGGAGGGAGGTTGGGATTTTACTTCTAGGGAACTAACATTTTATCTTGACCCCGAAACAGGGGAAAAGTTGGATACTTGGAAAAATCCCTGGACGGATGAAGTTTTGCCTGTAGTTCATGTGGCCAATAATCCGGTACAGGGGTTGTTTAAAAGACCAATGCCTGCATTAGTTGATCAGGAGTTGACTACTTATAAGTTTGACCTGTTTTCTAACTACCCCAACCCCCTCGCCGACGATCCAAAGTTTGCTGAATATAGTCCTCAATCTCTTTATCAAGCTAGCGAATTGTTTAAGTTAACAGTACCCACGGCAGATTTACAAAATCCTGACACAACTTCTGTATCTAAGGTAATGTTGGCATGGGATAGAATAGGTCCTTGGGTGCCGTGGATGAAAATGGGCGATCGCTCTGGTAATCTAATTTATAGTGCCTGGGGTGGGAAGGTGGCTAGTGTTGCAGAATTACCCCAGTTAATTCAGGATGAAATGAATACTCGCGTTCCGTTGTTTAAAAATGCAGCTAAATCTCTTTTAGATAAAGATGATGTGACTTCTTGGATTTATTTTAAGCAAAATTTTGATGCCTATTTGAAAGGAGAAAAATTTCCCATTCCGGTAGAAGAAGTTGAGTAGAATTATTTATTTGTATAATTAATAGATATCTTCAGAGAAGAGGGAGTAGGTCGTAGGGACGTTGCATGCAACGTCCCTACAGAGTAGGGAGAAATAATTGATAATTTCTGTGCGATAATTGATTTTATTTTTTATTATTGGAGAAGTCTAATAATTACGATGCACCTATTGCGGGCAAGATGCCCGCACTACAAATATTTCCTTGTTAGGACTTGTGTTTGAATAAGAGGATTGAATAAAAAAAAATTTCTTTTTTTCTTTGATGCGTAGAGGTTTTAAACCTTAATTATTTGGTAAATTCTTCTTTCTTAACTATCTAAAATAATAGTATAGCAAGAAATGAGTTGCTGAGGACTTATGTTGATAATGAACCCTAAGACAGGGAAATGTTTTTCTGACTGTTGCCTGTTGCCTGTTGCCTATTCCCTATTCCCTATTCCCTGTTCCCTACTATAGAATAAATAGCAGTGTTTAGATTAAAAAACAAATGTCATCTAACATTTTGGTAGTTGAAGATGAGGCAAAACTAGCTCAATTTATTGAGCTAGAACTTAAATATGAAGGTTATCAAGTAACGGTGGCTAATGATGGGTTCGCCGGCATAACAATGGCACGAGAAATTAAGCCAGATTTGATAATTCTTGACTGGATGTTACCTGGTTTATCGGGGTTAGAATTATGTCGTCGTTTGCGAACTACTGGTGATAAAGTACCAATTATTCTATTAACAGCTAAGGATGATGTGAGCGATCGCGTAGCTGGTTTAGATGCAGGGGCGGATGATTATGTATTAAAGCCTTTTAGTGTGGAAGAATTATTAGCTAGGGTTAGGGCACATCTTAGACGTACTCAAGAACCTAATCCCGATTTATTAATGTTTGAAGACCTGAGTTTAAATAGAAGTACCAGGGAGGTTTATCGGGATAATAGGGCAATTGAATTAACAGCAAAAGAATTTGATTTATTGGAATATTTAATGGCTCATCCTCGACAAGTTTTGACAAGAGATAGAATTTTAGAAACTGTCTGGGGTTATGATTTTATGGGGGATTCAAATATTATTGAAGTTTATATTCGTTACTTACGTTTGAAGTTAGAATCTAATGAAGAAAAAAGGTTAATTCAAACTGTGCGAGGAGTGGGTTATGTTTTGCGGGAATAATTTAGGAATAAGGAAAAATATTATCTGGAGAAATGTTTTTCCCACTATTAATTATTAATTGTTAAACTATTCCCTACTATATTCGTGCATTTCTTTTCTCGCCTTTTCTGTTATAGCTTCCTCTAACCACTGACTTCTATTAGGGAGCGATCGCACATACTGATCAATATCCTGTGGAACTCTTACAGATAAAGGTTTGTCAGCTTTTGGCTTTTCACCTTCACCTAATACGGTCATTATTTGGCCTTTTTTATTTCTGACTAACTTGGACATAATTTTTTGCTAATGATTTTTCCATCTATTATACTATTATACTATGTATACATCGGTCATATTTTTTTATCATTTTCTTTGTGGGTTTAATACCCCACCGTCAACGGGGGTGTTCACGCATTACTTGGGGGAGCGAATCCCCATGTAATTTTCCTCCTGTCTCCAGTATAGCTGTCTCCTGTCTCCTTCTTCAATCTTCTATTCTGACGTATACATCAGTAATATTTATCAAAAAAAGCTATATACAGACGTATACATCGTTTAATATAAAAATATGAAAAATCAAAAGTAAGCATCCCTGGAAGTTAACTAGGGACTTAGTACAAAAAAACTTGGGCTTTGAAGTCATAGCTCCAGCCCAAGTAACAAACAAAATATACACTCTAATCTTAGGAAATGTCAGATAAGTTTATCTTTAGGGATTGAAGTAATAGAATATTTTGAGAAAAAAGCACAAGAAAAAGGAATTTCTTATCAACAATTAATTGATTTATACCTTCAAGATTGTGTGAATAGCAAACGTGAATTATCTTTTTGAAACAATGGTGCGATCGCTATCTGGATTTTTTTTTAACTATTGTCCAATAGTAATGTTGAGTTGAGATACACTCAGAGGAAGCGATCGCTATGTTGTTAGGTGCTTGAGTAAAGTTTTTGCCTAGATATTTCTCCCTGAAGAACACTCACTTTCAAAATGTGGATTTTTTTTTAACTATTGTCCAATAGTAATGTTGAGTTGAGATACACTCAGAGGAAGCGATCGCTATGTTGTTAGGTGCTTGAGTAAAGTTTTTGCCTAGATATTTCTCTCTTTTTTAACACAGGGCGATCGCTCTTGATATAGCGCTGTGCGCAGGCAACAGGCAACAGGCAACAGCTCCGGAAGGGGGAATAAATTGCTGATAATATAAGACTTTTAGCTATTTGGCCTCTCCTGCAATTTGTAAATATACCAGCGCTCATTGCTATATTTCATATCATGTCCGTTTAATTGGACTTGAAGAAGGAGACAGGAGACAGGAGGAAAATTACATGGGGATTCGCTCCCCCAAGTAATGCGTGAACACCCCCGTTGACGGTGGGGTATTAAACCCACAAAGAAAATGATAAAAAAATTCTTGAAGAAGGAGACAGGAGACAGCTATACAGGAGACAGGAGGAAAATTACATGGGGATTCGCTCCCCCAAGTAATGCGTGAACACCCCCGTTGACGGTGGGGTATTAAACCCACAAAGAAAATGATAAAAAAATTCTTCAATCGTCATAACTACGCTCATCTTTGTAATTCTTTCTCCTCCTGACTCCTGACTTCCCCTCCTGGGAGGGGCGAGGGGTGGGTTGACTCCTGTCTCCTAAAGACTTAACCATTCTATAGCTGTTTAACCGGATTTGATATCAGTCTAGTAGGGTGCGTTAAT
Source organism: Okeania sp. SIO2F5 (assembly GCF_010692685.1). Lineage (NCBI taxonomy): Bacteria > Bacillati > Cyanobacteriota > Cyanophyceae > Oscillatoriales > Microcoleaceae > Okeania > Okeania sp. SIO2F5. The sequence continues at coordinate 8,620 of NZ_JAAHGU010000210.1, forward strand.
GAAATGTAAAGCAGCATGATTATGATACCTGGTTAATTAAAAATGGTGCGTTACAACGGATTGTTAAATACCTTATGATAGCGAGTAATTAGGGCTTGCTGATTACAGCAGTTTTCTAGTTGATGAGGTACAAAGTTGTATTGCTCTAGGCAACAGGCAACAGCTCCGGAAGGCAACAGGGAATATAGGAATAAATAGTCTTATAGCTGTACCTCACGCTTCCTCAAAAGTGCTGTAAATCTAAAAGTATTTACAGATATAGCAATGAGCGCTGGCATCTTTACATGTTACATAGATATTTGCAATGTAATATAAAAGTAACTGTATGAGCTGTATTTTTCATAAATTAGGCGATCGCTAAACCTTAAAGTTTTAAGGATGTCTGTAATGGTATTGATAATTTACAGTTTATAGCTTGAAATTGTTTAC
>NZ_JAAHGU010000211.1:0-8975 GCF_010692685.1 Okeania sp. SIO2F5
ATTCATACAATGTTCCATACTCAACGTGATGATTCAAAATGGTAAACCCCAGAGCTACAAAGTAGAAATCTAGTTAACTTCCAACTAAGGGAGTTTTTGGCGATCGCTACTTTCATGCAACAAAGCCGTTGTGACTTGCAAGGTATCTAGCTCAACTTTGCGGATAATACAATTATTTGTATCTGCAATAAATAAATGTTGCGCGATCGCACTTAATCCTGATGGTTCAAAAAATTGACAATTAATACCTTGTCCATCTTGATGACCTGCGGTGCCATTTCCCAACATGGTAAGGCATAAACCTGCGTGATATTCCACTCGTTTAATTTTGTGATTATAGGTATCAGCAACCCATACATAATTTTGGGTATATTCTATTCCCAAACAATGTTGTAGCAAAACTTCTGAACCTCGGCCATCTTTGTCACCAAAGCCAAATAGTCCTCCACTACCACAAATAGTCCGCACTTTCGGATGCTCATTAATACCTACTGCTCGAATAGAGCTAATTTCACTATCCGCTACAAATAATTCGTTGCCATCCGTACTAATACCGCTAGGTTGAGCAAAAGCAGATTCTGTCAGTAAGCCATCTACACAAGCTTCTGCACCAGTCCCTGCATAAGTGCTAATCATCCCAGTATCCAGTTGCAACAGCCAAATTTGATGGGAACCTGCCATGGCAATAAAAATGCGATCGCCTATCTTGTCCACATCCCAAGGTGAATTAAGTCTAGTTTCTCTAGCAACTCCACTATGAGGTGAAATTTGAGAACTTTTTTCTCCAGTACCTGCAATAGTTTCCACCTGCTGAGTTAAAAAATCGATTTTGCGTAAAGCATGATTTTCTGTATCGGCAACATATAAAATTTGATTTTTGGCATCAAAAGTCATACCTTGGGGAGCAAAAAATTGAGCTTCAGAAAATGAACCATTAATTAATCCTGCTTTCCCAGTACCAATAATATGCAAAACTTCTCCCTCAAGAGTACTAACAACAATACGATGATGTCCTGAGTCAGCGACAAATAATTGATTAGTATCACTATCAGCGAGAACTTTACCCGGAAAAGCTAAAGGTGTAGTCAAAGGTTGCTTTTGTTTTTCTAGAATTGAGCTAACTTCACTAAAATTAATAGTACCTTTGTCTTGATGTTCTTCTATCAACTTACCAATAATTTCATCCAAGACATCACGTTTACCTTCACCAGAAACAGACCCCACTATATACCCTTCTGGATCGATAATTTTGAAAGTCGGCCATGCACGAACAGCATATTGTTGCCAAACTCTCGAGCCACTGTCTACTAACACGGGATGTCCAATGTCGTAGCGGAGGATAGCTTGACGGACATTTTCCACATCTTTCTCATTCTCGAATTTTGCTGAGTGGATGCCGATAATAGTTAGGCTATCTGGATATTTTTGTTCTAGGAATTTTAGGTCTGGCAGAACATGGAGGCAATTAATGCAACAGTAAGTCCAGAAGTCGAGGATAACCACTCGTCCTTTTAGAGATTCGAGGGATAGTGGCTTGTCTGTATTTAGCCAGGGATAATTTTGGGGCAGTTTAGGTGCTCTGATACGGGACATAACAATTAATAATTAATAATTAATAACTGGACAGTACAAAGTTATGAGTGGAAAGAAACTATGTTAGCAATGGATAATTAGAAATATAGCAATCATATTTCAGTTGTAAGATTTTAGTTGTAATTCTGGGGGGTGACATAATATAAAAGGATTTTGATTTATCTTAATTGTTCTTAAACATCTCATAAATCATTCCTGATTGCTATAGTTTTCATTATCCATTATTCATTATTCATTAGATTTTTTGCCTAACGTTGCCCCTTACGAGTCATGCCCAGTCCAGACAAATATAATTCAGCAACACTATAAACACGGGCAGTTTGGGAGGGATCTTTACGGCGCAAATATTCTTGAAAAATACCTGCTTCAATCATATCCTTCAGACGATAGTTTAAATCTGCACTTTCAATTTCCCATATTTCTGTTAGTCGGTTCTCATCAATAGGAGAGCGTTCACCTTGGAGTTTATCCAATAATTTTTCCAGTTCAGGATATTCGTTACGCACTTCATTGACACGCTGCTTAGATACTTCTGGTAAAGCATCAATTAAAGACTTTGGGCGCAAAATTCTTTCATCAGTAGTATATTCTCTTGACTGAGATTTCTCTATTTTGACTGCTTCCTCTAAAAGCAATATCAAGCTTCGGGGAAAGCGATTATCTTGACTGTCAGCAGTTCGTTTGCGTACCCAGTTGTGAATGTAACTCTTGTTACCACTACCCATCTTTTCTCCCCACAAAGGAAAAAGACTTTTGCGTAATTGCTCTAACTCAATGTTCTCAAGTCGTTCAAGTTTTACTCCTAATTCCTCATTAATAGTTTGCTTAAGACTGCGAGAATTATTCATAACTTGGCGTAGTATAAGTCTCCATAGATCGGCTTCTTCCCACTTTAACTCAAGCGATCGCCCACTGACGTAATGTCCTTTGTTAGTAAAGTTAAGTTGATTCCAAATGTCCTCTCGTAAAAATATCTTAGGCACAATATATTTAAGATCAATGCCACTTTCTAACCACCAAGCGAGCAAAGCTTCTAATGCTTTCCTTCGCCGTTGATAGTCTTTTTGATTAGAACCAAACCCTACATCTAACTCATCATAGAGTAGCCAAACTCGTCGGTTATTTTGTTGCAACCATGAGTTAATATCTTGTATTTGATCAAAAGTTTCGAGACTAGCTGTTGAAGATTTTGCTTGTTCAACTAACCATGAAACTATATCAGCACTTCTAGGTTTCTCAGTAGTTATTAATGCTTTTAAATTGTCATCAATATTAGGGAGTGAATGTAACTCTGGCAAAGAAAAACATAATTGCAATAAAGCATAGTTTAACCAAAAATATTTCCAGTAATCATTGCCCACCTCACGTTCATAACTACCTAGAGCACCACCCTCTAAAATAGAGCTTTTTATTGTCGGTTTACCATGTCCAGCAACAAAATTAATATTACTGATATCTAAATAATAACTAGCTAATTTTTTAGCCTCTTCTGGTTGCTCTACAAACAATCTAAATAATATACTTTTTCCTGTACCTTTAGCACCTCGAATTAGCCAATTTTTATCACTTAAAAATTTAGGGAAATCTTCTGTACGTTGAAATATTTCTGGAATTTTTTCTGGTTCTATTTCTTGTGCTGTTGCTGCTACAAAATTCAACTCATATAAAATAGTTGTTTTGGTAGGTTTCTGAACAATAGAGTCAGTTTTCATGCTAAGTTGAACATCTGGCAAACTAGCATCAATTACTTCTGCAATTGAGAGATAATTATCTAGCAAACTTTTAGGTAAATGATTAACAAGACTTGATAAAGTGCTAATGTTAGGATTGTAGTTAATTTCATAGTAAAGTTCGCCGACTGTTATGCCACTTGATAACCCCCAATTTTCCTCTATCCAATCTTCAACTTTACTTATCCAAATTTGACGTTGTTCTGCAGCAACAGCAGGCATAGGTGTCAGTACAAAACGTAAATCTGGTTTGCCTCGATATTGGCATTGTTTACTAACAGTTTGTACAATCCAACTTAATCCTTTAAAATTTTGGTCAGTGGGTGAAAAACAGATAATTCCCAAATCGGCTAAATCTAATAAAGCAATAGCGCTAGTATCATTAAATCCAGGACGAGCATCAATTAGAATTACATCAGGATTTAGTTGCTCTTTAATATCTTCAATTAGCTGTTCAACAGGATTATTTTCTCTGCGATAAAAAGCCTGTAAAGTTCCCCGGTCTAGTTCAGCTAAACGATGAATATAATTTTCATCATATTCTCCAACCGGAACTAAAAATAGTTCGCCACGGGCTTTTAATTCTACTTGATAAATACAACTTTCAATAGGAGGAAAATTTTCTTTTGGAGTTAGAAAACGTTGGTACAAATAATCTAATACACCATAATTTTCTCTATCAATTTGCTCAATATCTGACTCCAATAAAATTGAAATTCCTGGTGCTTCTAAATCAAAATCTACTATTACTACTCGACGTTTTTTTTCAGTAGCTAATATTCCGGCAACTAAACCTAGTGCAGTAGAACGACCAACTCCTCCTCTAAAAGAATAAAAAGTTGCTATTAAAGGAGTCTCAAAAACATCTTCTTCATCTGATTCTTTTGGTTCCTCTGGTTCTGGTGACATTAAAATATCTGACCATAAAGGTAACTGAAGTTGAGTATATTCAGGAGGTTGCTCTGTTGCTTCTTCAGGAGTTAATAAGTCGTAACTTAAAATAGGGTATTTGCTTAAATGAAAGTCTATACCCACTAATATTTCATCAATCTTTTGTTCGCGTTCTTCTAAAGATTGTTCCTGAAAGAAACTGGTAATAATTAGAATTTTCAGCCAACCTATTGAGGTTCTTTTTACCTTAACTTTAACCTGTGAATCTTCAGGCAATAAACTTTCATTTAAGTGGTCTTGAATTTGCTGCATTAATGCTTTTCTATCTGTCATTAGCTTTCTCCTTGTTTGCTTAATAAATATCTATGTAGTATTTCGACTGCATTAATAAATTTGTTAGCTTCAGTTTCATCACCCATTCTATTTGAGTATCGTAATTCATCATTTTTCCATGATGATGTAACTGTTATCCATGCTTGTCTGTAAGGATTATTTCTTTGTGGATATTCGATTACTCTTTGTATATTTGGTAAAGCATCTAATAACTTGACCAAACTATGTAGTTTTGAACCTCTTAATCCCTGCTTAAATACTGTTGTATCTTTAAAATTATTTGTACGTTCCTGATAACAAATCAGAGATTTTAGAGCGCATTCAATAGCATAACCACTCATATAAACAGCACCATTCCATCGTTTTTGACTATGCAGCGCTCTAGCATCTTCAAGGCGACAACGAGAAGCACCTAACTGAATAATTCTGTCATAAGTATCTGGCGTATTTTGCAAAAAATAGACCTCCTTTCATTAATTGATAATGGATAATGAATAATGGATAATTAGGGTTTGCTGAAAAAGTCTTTTTTCGTAGGGGTAGGAGACAGGAGACAGGAGAAATGGGAATTATAGAGTAGGTAGTCGGAAAAATTGTCCCAAGATTGTTCTGCCAAAATAATCCCAAAATACTAGCTTTTTTGGCTTTTTCCACCGAAAAACTGGTACTTTTTTTAACCCAAAAAAGGTTAAATCCTTTATATGTCAATGCTTTTAGATTTATTCAGCAAACCCTAATTATATCATGTCTGATGGGGCGCGTTTGTGTAAACCCAAAGGTGAATATCTATAGCAATGTGCGCTAGCATATTTACAAATTGCAGGAGGTATCTAATAGCTAAAAGTCCTATATCCATTATCAATTAATGAATCCCTTCTTCCTTCTTCCTTCTTCCCTCTTCCTTCCTTTAAACAGATAACATAATTTGAGAACCTTGAGGGGTTTTACTAACTTCAATTCGTGCCTGAAAAGCTTCTTTAAAATGAGGGATATGAGTCACGGTTAAAATACAGGAAAAATCAGAAGAAATGGCGTTAATAGCTGCAATTAATCTGTCGCATCCCTCGGCATCTTGAGTGCCAAAACCTTCATCAATAATTAGTAGTTGTAATGCAGTTCCAGAACGCTGTGCTAATAATTTTGACAATGCTAAACGGATAGCAAAGTTAACTCGAAAAGCTTCTCCACCGGAATAAGTTTCATAAGGTCTTGTTCCTTGAGTATCTGCAATTAAAATATCTAATGTATCTATCCATTTACTATTTTTTTTACTTCCTTTTGTAGCCTTTTGAGTCACAAATTGAATGTGTAACTGATTACAACTTAATCTTGCCAAAATCTGATTTGTTTCAGCTTCTAACTGTGGCAAAATATTTTCAATCATTAGCGCTTGAATACCTTTTTTCCCAAAAGCTAAAGATAATTCTTGATAAACTCGATATTGCCGTTTAGCAGTTTTTAATTGTTCTAATTGTTCGTTGGTTTGAACTTTCAATTTCTCTAAATGTTGTAACTGCTGTTGCACTTTTCCTAAACTTCCCAACTGTTCATCTAATTGCCGACGACGGTCTTGATTTTTTTTATCTAAAAATAGAATCTTTTCATCCGCATCAGGAGTTTGCTCTAATTGTTGATTGAAAGTAGAAATCTGGCTTTTTATCCCTGTTAAATCTTGTTGCTGATTTTCTATAACTTCCTTCAACTCATTAATTCGTTTTAGTAGGTGGGGATATTGTTTTTGAGCCTGACATAATTTTTCGACACGAGTTAACCAAAATTGTGTTTTTCTCAATTCAGACCTCACACAATTATGCTCTTCTAAATCATATCCAATTTCAGCAATTTCTCTCTCAATCACAATAATTTGCTGTTGTACATGAGAAGTTTGTTTTTGCTGCTCCAACTCCTGTTTTAAACTAACTATTTGCTCCTCAATTTCTGGCAGATGAACGCGAATTTTCCCCAACTTTGTCTCTGCATCTTTAATCTGCCCATACTTAATTTCTGCCCACCTTAATTTCTTCTCTTCTTGTCTCGCTAAACTATGACTCCGGTCATCATAATTAAGCTGTTTAATTTTTTCCTCTAAAATGCTAAGTTCAGCATATAAATTAACTGCAAAATCTCCCGTCTGTAGCGATCGCTCTACCTGCTCGACTTCCTTTACTAACTCTTGCAACAAAGTTTCATCTTTACCAATATTATCCAACTGTGCTTGTAAACTACCTCGGCATTCCCGTAACTCATCATATTTAGCCAACTCTCCCTCTATTTGCCGATATTCCGTTCTCAAAACCTGAATTTCCCGCTCAGAAATTGCTAGTTGTTCCCGTGCCACCCATAATAAATCTCTAATTTCCTTTTGCTGACCCTGATGTTTGTCCACCACTAAATGCCAATGATGTTCATCCAAGGGGCGATCGCACAATGGGCAAGGTGGATACTTTCTCTCCTCTATTTCAATATTATCAGTACCTTTATTTAATAATTTCAACTTTTGGTCTAACTCCGTGAGTCTAGTTTCGTAGTCTTTTTTATTACGAACTAAACGTTCGAGAAAATGATGTCTTTCCTGTCCCTTCTCCTGTACCCGTCGCAGATAAACCCGCTTATTATCTAATGTAGAAATTTCTTCCACAACTTCCTGTAATGCTGACTGTAGTTGAGGTTGCTTTTGCTGTTGAGTTTTTCTTAGTTGCTGCACTCTAGAATTCAATTCCTCTAAACGAGCGCTCAAACGTGCTTGCTCCCGTTCCAGTTCAGTTTGTAATTTTTGGCGTTGTTGCTGTAGTGGGGTAACTTCCACCTGTAATTTGTCTAATTCATTTAATTTTGTTCTGGCAGTTTGTAGTTGTGTCAGAGCAGTTTCAATATCAGCACGCTTGCTCAGAGTATCCAAATTTTCTTGTTCCTGTTGTTTGAGAGAATTTAACTGTGCTTGATGTTGCTGAATTTTGTTTTGTACTTCTTGCAGTTGTTGACGTTGTTTTTCCTGGAGTTGTTGACGCTGGTTCAGAGCATTTTGATGGGTTCTAAATTTTGCAGATAAATTCTCTTCGGTAGTTTGCAAGTTTTGGAAATGAGCATATCCAGCTTTAATTTCATCTTCCTGTTCTAAAACTGCTAATAGTTCGTCTTGTTGTTGTTGGGTAGTTTTGAGTTCCTGTTGGAGGCGATAACATTCTTGTACGAGTTTGTCATATAGTTGTTGCTGTCCGTGCAGTAGTTTTTCCCAGGTTAGACGATGGTTTTGTTGGGTTTGTAGTTGTTTGAGTCGTTCTTGATCACATTCTTGTTGTTGCTGGAGTTGAGTGAGGGTAGTTTGGAGATGGGTTTGTTGTTGGGCGATCGCTTCTTTTTGTTCCAGTTGCTTTTGGTTCACTTCTAATGTCTGCTCCAGTATTTCTACTTTCGCTTTAAATTGCCTAGCAGTATCTTTAGCTTTTTCTCCCAGGGTGTCATATTGGTCGAGTTTGAGGAGGTTGGCGAGAATTTCTTTCCGTTCATTAGGACGTTTGAGCATAAATTCATCTGCTCTACCTTGACGCAGATATGCTGAGTTCACGAATGTGTCGTAGTCGAGTTTGAGATGTTGGATAATAGTTTGTTGGGTTGCCCGCACGCCTTTTTGAGTAAGACTTTTAAACCGTGAACCAGTGCTAATTTGAAATTCTAGAGTAGCTGAACTTCCCCGACGACGACCACGAATAACACGGTAGATGTTACCGTTGCTGCTAAAGGTGAAGTCTACCCGTACTTCTTTTTCTCCCAGACTGATAATATCATCTTCAGTAGCGGCACGACTATTTCCCCACACTGACCAGGCGATCGCTTCCAGTAGAGAAGATTTTCCTGCACCGTTTGGTCCGCAAATACAGGCAGTATGCAGACCTGTAAAATCTAGAGTTGCTTCCTGATAGCTGAGGAAATTTTTTAGTTTCAATTTTTGAGGAATCATTTTGTTATCGCACTTTTAGTTTTCAAGATTTATTAACAGGACTCATGCACAGACACTAAATCTAATTAGGGCGAATGCCATTTGCACTCCGCAAAGCTCCGAATTGCGCCCCTACATATAGCGCTTTCAAGGTAAATTTGCGTAAGTCCTGACTAAAATAATGTTTCACTGAGTTTTGTTTTAACTAATTTGGTTGATGTTAATTCACCCTAGTTTTTGCTTTCTTTTCTACGTTACTTTTTAGAAAACAACTATATTAGTCTGGTTATATTTTTCACATTTTACATTAGCACAAAAAAATAACTATTGTGCTTAGGTTTCTATCTGCAAATATAAATTATTGGGCGTTGTCAGAAAAAAAGATAATTCAGAGAATGATCAGCGTGTAAAGTTCAAGGAAAAATGTAATGGAATGTCCAGAATGCCACAGTCACCACATCCATAAAAATGGTCACGTGAAAAGGTAAGCA
>NZ_JAAHGU010000212.1:0-8958 GCF_010692685.1 Okeania sp. SIO2F5
ACCTTTCAAAGCAAGGGGGCATTGCAGTAGGGGTTGTTTCTTTCATTCCTTGCGATCGCTTCGACGTAAAATTATTGATTTACAAGCATTATAGTCTAATTTGGCCAGTTAAGTTGTGTAAGTCCCATTAGGTCTTCTATGACAACACTGCCGTGGTTCTTGGCTAAATGTGTTGTCAATTTATGAAGTCCATCTTTACGGATGTTAGCTACTCGCCTATGTAGCCTAGCTATCTTCAATGTAGCCTAGCTATCTTCAGTTGTGCTTTTTGCCAGTTAGCTGAACCAACCTTTTTATTGCGGTTAAGGTATTGTAACTTAGAGAGCTTGCTTTCAAATTTATTGTAAGATTTAGCACCAGGGAAAACAACTCCTGTGCTTAAAGTTGCTAAGGTTTTTACACCTAAATCAACACCTACAACTTCAGTAGTTTTTGGAGTTGAAGTCGGAGTAAATTCAAAAGCTAAACTAAGATACCAATCACCTGCCTGTCTACTAATGGTGATTTTTTTAGCTGTTGCTTCAATAGGTTCATAAGTTTTGACCATACCAATAAAAGGTAATTTATGATTCCATCCATTTAATTCTATGGGTTTTCCACAATTATCAATTGTGAATGAATCATGTTTACCTTTCTTCTTAAACCTTGGGCGTTTACCTAACCCCTGAAAGAACCTTTTAAAGGCATCACCTAAGTTTCGGAAAGCATATTGATAAACTCTTGACGACAAGTTTTTCATCCAAGGATAAAGTGGTTTTGTGTGATTGGTAAAAACCTCTCTTAGCCTACGGGCGTTGGGCTTATAACCATCCTTGTAAGCTGCATTCCACAAACTTAACCCCCAGTTATAACACCATCTGCCATAACCTGCGTGTTGAGCCATCAGGGTTTTCTGCTTGTTATTCAGTTTGAGCTTAGTTCTGATGGATTTCATGTATGCGTATTGGCAGTATAATGGTATGCTTTTTAACCTATTAAATCGTTATTCTTGGATTAAGTCAATGCTCTATAAAGTCTGCCAAAATATTCTAACCATTCTCTAAACTTGTACCAAGCTGCATCGCTAATTGATTTGGCGATCGGGATGGTTTTTCACCATGTTCCGTATCCGTAGGTTTTCAACTGCAACCAAATCGTTAGACTGGATGACGTGTTGGGCTAACTTACAAACCCAATCGTTACGTCTGCGTGAAACCTTCAGATTTGCTCTACCTAATTTATTTCTGGCTTTTTTACAGTTTTGACCCCCTTTTTTGGTTTTTGATAATCGACGTTGCAGCCTTTTGATTTTGCGCTCATCCTTTCTCCAAAACCGAGGATTTTCTATTTGATTACCAGAACAATCAGTGTAGAAATAGTTTAAACCCACATCTAACCCTGTCTGTTTACCTGTGAGTTCTTTCTTCTCCTCTCGTTGGTGGTCTAATAGGAATTGTGCATAATATCCGTTATGCCTTCTAATCACCCTAACTCGTTTAATTTGCTGGAGTTGATAGAAGTGCAAGTTTCTACTTCCCCAAAGTTTGAATCTACCTGCTTGGAACTTATCTGAAAAGGTTAAATAACGCCTATCATCTGAGAGCTTCCAGCCCGATGTCTTATACTCAACAGATGCTCTGAGTTGGTATTTTTTCAACTTTGGGAAACCTTTCTTGCCAGGTATCTTTTGCCTACAATTGCGATAGAATCGTTCAATTGATGCCCATGCCCTCTCTACGTGTGCTTGTCGTGCCATTGAGTTCAACCTGGCCACCCAAGGAAATACTGGATTGTCCGACAGTACCTTGCATAGCTTGTAGGCATCGTTGCGAGTTTTGACCTGACCGTCTAACCAAGCTCTGATGACGCTGTTGCGAACAAACCGACCTGTACGGATAGCTTCATCTAGTTTCCGGTACTGGCTTTGTGTTCCCTGCAACTTCATCTCAAAAACAAGCATGGTTTATCATTGTTGTTTACCATTAACTATCATAGCACAAAATAATCCGTCGTGAACGACGGGGCTTTAGACCCGCTTTTTTATCGGTAAGCTGTTTTGCATTTAAACCATATATCTAATTTTTGTCAGCTGACACAGAGTTTCTGCTTTCTTTTAGGTCCTGTTTCGCAAACATAGGAAGGTAATACTTTTCATGTCAGCGACAACCAAAAACGCTATAGAACCCCTAACCGTATCTTCATATAAATATCAAGTTTTTTTGACTAGGAGACAGCTATACTGGAGACAGGAGACAGAAGGTAAGAGAGAAAAGGTTAAGAGGGAAGATTTGGGGAGAGATAATACAAAAAATTCAACACTCCTTCAACTGAATTTTCCTCAAAATTAATGCGCGAAAAGACTTGACTACCATAATTATATAGATCTCAAATGGGTTCTATAGAACTCCGTTCCCTTTACGCCACCAAAAAACTTTCTCCTTCTACTCCTTTTTCTTCTTCTCTCCTGACTCCTGAGTCCTGACTCCTGACTCCTAAGTAATTAAGATTAATATCATACACGCGCTTTACCAACGCCACATTTTTTATATCACAGGACTTACGCAGAGCCACCATATCTAGTTTAAAACGGCCGTTAACCCCTATATAATATTGTGTATAATTTAATATTTTGCGTAAGTCCTGATATAATTAATATGTATAACAAATAATATAGATATCTTTTATTACTTTTTGCCTCTTCTTTAATTAAATTAAAACATCGGAGAACAATCTGAGATATAGCTTCCACTACTATCTCTAGAAACTATATATCCTTGATATGGATTTGTAACTTCTATAAACCTTTGAGTGCCACTACCAATTTCTTCATTTCCGGTAACTTCTATTCTCTGACCATTTTCTAGCACTCCAATTCTACGACTCGCTGAATTGCGTGACTCAAAAATATATAATCCATTTGGCCTGAGAATATAACAAGTTTTTAATTTAGCCCTTGCTTTAGCCTGGTAATTAATTACACGCTCTGTGAGGCCATTCTGTGTTATAGAATCCACACGATATTGGTCTGGGCTAACAATATATTCAATTCCTCGTACCGGGTCATAAGCTTCCCAAGAACTACCTCTTTTTGTGGCATTACCAACAATCAGCCAATCTTGCTCAGTTCCATTCTTAGGTTGACTAATGAATATATATTCACCCTTTTGAGTTTCGCAAATATTAATATTAAAGTTTGCCGTTTCATAATTTGCTTTTTGAGAGCCATACCCATAACAAAGCTGCGCCTGTGCTGATATTGGCAGAATAACACTTCCCAGCACTAAAGCAGTTGTAACAACTCCCACGGTGGCTAATCGGTGTTTCATTGTTTCTCCTTTGTGCTATTGGATAGTAGCAAAACCCTATAACCTTACCATAATTTGATAAAAATATCTCCCAAAAAAGAAAATAAGTAAAGCATTATTTGATATTCTTAACTTTCTAATAAAATTTTCTATAAAAAACTTATAGTTAAATTGTGTAAAGATATTAAAAAGTTCTCAGCTTTCAGCAATAAGCTATCAGCCTAAGTTGACTTATAGCAGAAGGCAGAAGGCAGAAGGCAGAAGGCAGAAGAAAAAATCTGACATTGTCTGAGTTTTCCACTTTTGATATGTCCTCTCCTTCCCTTCGACTGCGATAAATCCAAAAAAATTTAAAAGGAGATTTAAACTTCTCCTCAACTGTCAAACTTACTACTAGGGATAAAAATCCTAAAATAGCTCCGAGATATAAGACTTTTGGATATTTTTTTGGAAATTTTAAGGTACAAACCTCAAAGCTGTTGACGGAAAATTCCGTAGAAAAAGCCGAAAACTGCTAGTTGAAAGCTTGTTAAAAATCAAATCAAAATTAGAGAGACGTCTCTTATGGTAGCAGTAACAGACCGAGTAAAAAATAGACTAACAACGGAGACAAGTAAAATTGCTCCTGATACCATGGCCATTCGCTCCCTTGATTGGGACCGCGATCGCTTTGATATAGAATTTGGTCTACAGAATGGTACCACATATAACTCCTTTATTATTCGAGGAGAAAAAAATGCTCTGGTTGATACATCCCATGCAAAATTTCGTCAGTTATATTTAGACATCCTCTGGGGTCTAATTAAACCTACAGAAATTGATTACCTAATTATTAGTCATACCGAACCAGATCATAGTGGTTTAGCCAAAGACATTATCGAACTAGCTCCCCAAGTTACAGTTGTTGGGGCAAAAGTAGCAATCCAATTTTTAGAAAATTTAGTTCACATACCATTTAACAAACAAATTGTCAAAAATGGCGACCAATTAGATTTAGGCAACGGTCACGTTTTAGAATTCGTTTCTGCTCCAAATCTCCATTGGCCAGATACTATTTTTACCTACGACAGCAAAACCCAAACTCTATTCACCTGTGATGCTTTTGGGATGCACTATTGCTCAGACAAAACTTACGATGAAAATCTGAGTGACATAGAAGCAGACTATAAATTCTATTACGAATGTCTGATGGCCCCCAATGCTCGCTCAGTATTGAGTGCGATGAAACGCATGGCAAAACTGGGAGATATCAATACTATTGCCACAGGTCATGGTCCCCTACTACGTTATAACTTAGTAGAATTAACCAACCGTTATGAGGAGTGGAGCAAAGCACAAAGCAAAGCAGAGACAACAGTTGCTTTATTCTATACTTCTGATTATGGTTATAGCGATCGCCTCTCCCAAGCAATTGCCCACGGGATAACCAAAACAGGCGTTGCAGTAGAAATGATAGACCTCAAATCTGCCGACCCCCAAGAAGTGCGGGAATTGGTAGAAATGGCAAAAGGAATTGTCATTGGATCGCCACCAACCACAGGTCCGGCAGCAAGCACTTCTGAAACTGCAGTCAACACTATTTTGGCAGCAGCTAACAAAAAACAGACTTTCGGTCTATTTGAATCTGGTGGTGGTGATGACTTATCAGTATATCCTCTAGCAAATAAACTTAAGGAGTTAGGTCTCAAGCAAGCATTCCCCAATATTCTGATTAAAGAAACTCCTTCAGAATTAACTTATAAACTTTGTGAGGAAGCGGGTACAGATGCAGGGCAACTGTTGAGTCTGAAGAAAAATATCAAGCAGATGAAATCTCTTGATAGCGATCTAGATAAAGCTTTAGGTCGTTTGAGTGGGGGTTTGTATATTATCACTGCTACTAAAGGCGAGGTTAGTAGTGCCATGTTAGCTTCCTGGGTAGTGCAAGCTAGTTTTAAACCATTAGGAGTTTCCATCGCAGTAGCAAAAGACCGAGCAATTGAGGCGCTGATGCAAGTAGGCGATCGCTTTATCTTAAACGTATTGCGGGAAGATAACTATCAAAGTCTGATGCGACATTTTCTGAAGCGCTTTCCACCCGGTGCAGACCGTTTTGCCGGAGTGAATACTCAAACTGCTAAAAATGGTAGTCCGATTTTAGGAGATGCACTAGCTTATTTAGAGTGTGAAGTAGTAAGTCGGATGGAGGCAAGCGACCACTGGATTATTTATGCAGCTGTTGATACTGGGCGAGTTAGTGACTCAGATATTTTGCCTGCGGTGCATCATAGAAAAGTAGGTAATCATTATTAATTTACGTTGTAGTGCGGGCATCTTGCCCGCTAATAGTGTACCTAACTGATATGTAATCTGGCTGAAAAGTTGTCATTGCGACGAGAGGAAGCAATCTCGCACCATCCCTGAGATTGCTTTCTTCCACAAATTCCAGTCGCAATTCCTACTTTCTAATCAAATAATATGAAAGAACAACTAGAACAACGTCTAACTAAACTCAAATCTGAATTTGCATCAGGACAACAGATACTTTAGCATCTCTCAAAAAAGTAGTTGCTAGTCGAGATATTTCTTGTGAGGCATTAGTAACATACTCCGACACTAAGCTGAAGCTAAAGTGTGAGCTTCTCGTTTCGCAGTCCCGGTACTCCGTCAGACTCCACGAGCTTTAAAGACGGAATGCCCTGCGGCCCTATTTTTTTTATATTGATCGCCGCGTTTACATCGCGGTCTATTACTGTACCGCAGTGCGGATAAGAATGAGTTCTTTGGGATAATTCTTTTAAATGAAGGCTGTCAAACGCTCTCCATCGCGATCACCCATCTCTTGAGCTTTGACAGATGCCCAATACTCAAAATGCCCATCCATCACTTCGTACTCTTCCCAGGCTAAAGGCTTTATAACTATGGGTCGGATTAATCCTTCAGCTTGAAGGATGAGTGAAGCCATTTGCGCTAATGCTTTCCCCTGAGAAACTGCTTCTAGGTACATCAGACCTAATTTCTTTTACTAGAACAAACTCGGGACTTAGTAGCATATCTTTTTCTCCTAAATTTCTATGAGAACTTCTAACCAATCAGTTATATAGTTGTGAAATGCTTGTATCGGCAGGGTAATGATTGCATCGGGTGTCAGTATTGATATATCACCACCTACCTTCACGGCTGCCTCTATGTACTCCGGGTAAACTATTCTGCCCAGTTCCATAGAAGCAACGATCGCTACCTCTATGCAAGTCATGGCGAGTACCTAGAATTCGTCGTAGTCATCGGGTGATGCAGAGGCTTGAAATTCTTCTACCTCTCGCCAGATTTGTTCTGGTGTTTTGGCAGGAGTAGACCAGTCATAGCAACCTAAGTCTTCCTCATACAGAAGTTTATAGGCAGTGGTTTCTGCTTCTGTACAAATGTTGTAAGGAGCTTGACTGTAATCTGTATACAACCACGCCTCATCTGTACCTGCATATAGCCAGTTGTTATTTTGAGATGTTTGTACGGGTGATGCGACTAGCTGTTGAGGGGCTGGCTTTGTCTGTATTTGTGCTAACATATAATATGTTCTAATTTAGGGGCGAGACATCACATAAACTTTCGTCGGTTAGGGTGATGTCCCTTTTGGTTTTTATAGAGGCTTTTTTTTCCTCTATACATATTATTATGACGGCACTTACGCCGTGAATTAATCCCTGGACAAATATTTTTTTTGCCCCTAATATAAGGTATAACCGCGTAAGTGCCATGAGGAAGCCACAGGATGAATAACATTACAAATAAAGGGTATGAAGTTGTGACACAGACTGATAGGGGATATGCAGGACATTTCAATTCCCCATATCCTGAACCAATGGGGAAACCCCTATCGCTGAGATTTCCAATAAGTCTTGATAATTTCTTAGAAAATGAAGCTAAAAATTTAGGGATTACAAAAACCGCTGTGGTGAGAGAAGCTGTCAGGTTAATGGAGCAACAGAAAAAGACATCTACTGCTGCTACTGCTGAAACAGCAAACAAGTTGTCAGAGGATATTTAGTCCACCTCTACAGCTAGACGGTCCTCTTTTTTTTGCACATCAAAGCTAGAATGTCCACATTTAGGCTGAGTGATCGCTATTACTAAGCTACCTACTACCTATCTCTTAGCCCAAACATCAACTCTTTGTTCTCTGGCTAAGTTCTCTGCTAGCTTCAGAGCATCACTATTAGGACAAGTATAGTAGTCTTCACTCAACTTAGCTAAACCCTTGTACAGTAATAATGCAGTAATTGAGTTCTCCTCATCACCCCTGCCAAGCCAAACATTACCATACCAAATACTCTGCTTATTCTTACCTGCAAATATCGTAGGGACTGTTTCAGACGACTGTTGGACTTGTTGCTCTAGATAAGACTTAGCTTCTGGATTAGCTTCTGGAATTGAATCAACCACACCACACAATTGCAAAGTACGTTTTCGGAATCCCTTTTTTACAGTAAGGCGATAGAACTCCGTTCCGCTGTCGCGATAGTCCTGTTTATAATCTTTGTATCTTTATAACATGAAAACCTCTCCTATCTCCCACTGGCATCAAGAAAACTTTGCCACATTAATTAATGCTACTAACTATATCCGCCAATATCTAGAAAATAAACTGGAAGGCAAAGCACTAAAACCCCTACCCCCCGACGTAATATTACCAACTTCTGCTTTAGGGAGATTGTGTCACATATTTAACCTCACAGAATTTGAGCGGGATATCCTCCTACTCTGCACCGCCCTGGAGATTGACCCCAACCTTGCTGATTTATGTGCTAAACTCCAGGGAAACCCCCAACTTAATTATCCTACTTTCGCCTTAGCTTTAGCTACTTTTCCTCAAGCTAGTTGGTGTGTGCTTTCTCCCCAAAATCCATTACAATGTTGGCGATTAATTGAAATTGGTACTGGGTTAACTCTTACCCAAGCTCCCCTCCGCATAGAGCCAAATATTCTCAGCTATCTTCTTGGAGAAGTAACTTTTGACAGACAATTATTGGGTTTTGTCTATCCCCTTCCATCTTACCTAGAGGAAATTCCATTAGCTCCCTCTCAGGAAGCGATCGCAGAGCAATTAGTTACTATTTGGTCTAATATTTCCTCTTCATCTCCCACTTTGCAACTATGTGGTGGAGAACTAACGGCTAAATATGCCATCGCCAAAGCTGTATCTGTTCGCCTTGGTTTTGACTTGCACGTTATGTCGGCAACTGTACTTTCCCAAACCCCCAATGACATCTACCAAATTAAGCAACGTTGGGAAAGGGAAGCTTTGTTAAATAATAGTTTGCTACTACTTGACTGTGATGAGATTTTACTAAACGAACCTAAAGTTACTTACCTGGTTTCTCAGTTTGTGGAAAATCTGCAAACTCCGGCGATAGTTTGTAGTGAAGAACGACTACAAACTAAACATAATCATGTTATTAGCTTTGATATACCCCAACTAAGCTACCAAGAACAAATAGAGATTTGGGCAACCCATCTTGACACAGAAGTTGATGGACTTAAGCTGGAGATTACCAAATTGGTATCTCAGTTTAATCTGAGTTACAAAACTATTCAAGCTGCCTGTCAACAATTGAAAACTCAAAAGTCAAAACTTAAAATTGAAGATTCTACACATCCAACACTCCACACTGAACATCTCAAAAAACTTTGGGATTTT
>NZ_JAAHGU010000213.1:0-8766 GCF_010692685.1 Okeania sp. SIO2F5
TTCAAGAGTTGCCAGATTATTCTTTTGAGCAATCATCACTCTTACAGACAAAAAACTTATTTCCCGACTACAAGGAAATCTCCATAGGAAGTTCAACAAATTAACTTACAAAGACTAGATCAAGCTTAGAAACGTTGGTTAATACCTGATCAAACTGGTAAACGTGGAGGGCGACCAAGATTCAAAAAATCAGGGAAATTAAAGTCATTCTGTTTTAGTAGAGTTAATCATCCGCTCATCAGTAGACTTGTCGCGAAATAAAACCTTAAAGTTAAATGGAAAATTTCTACCTTTCAATCATTAAATTATGCTGCCATTAAGTAGAAATTCCAGAGTCCAGCTGCAGTGAACATGAAGTGAGCGTCGCGCATCTTTGATGTGATTTCGATATCATCCTCTAGCTGCATTATATCTGTTTACCCCAGATATTGTATGTTCACATTTGACGCGATCGCTACTTTTTTCTTGATTGAGATGTTTTTGTTGGTCAGTTAATTCCTTAGATCGAGGTTTTTTCGTGGGTCGGCTTGATGTTGACAAATTCCTTCTGTAACCCCTGGAAACCCAAATCTATAGCAATGTGCTCTGGCATATTTACACATTATTTTTTGTAAACCTTTTCCCTTACTGCACTTTGAGCTACTAAGTTGTAAATACCTGAGCGCTCATTGCTATACATGAATTTTCACTTCATCAGGTACAAAATCCACCAATTTTTCTTCATCTATAGCAATGAGTGCTGGCATCTTTACATACTACATAAAGAATTTATCTAGTATTGTAGTTGCTGCATGACCTGCATTTTTCATACATAAATTAGGCGATCGCCAAACATTAAAATTTTCAGGATGTGTGTTTAGGTATTGAAAATTTACAGTTTATAATTTAAGAAACTTCTATCTTCAAATAAAGTTTGAGTGTTATGGTACATCCTTACAGTCAAGATTTGCGTCAACGGGCTCTTAATCTCATGATTAATGGTATGTCTATTAGTCATGTGAGTCGTTTATTAAATATAAGTCGGCCTACTCTTGATCAATGGCGATATCGATATTTAAGCACAGGCTCAACAGCAGCTAAAGTCAGTGTACCTCCTGCTCAGATCTCTAAAATTAAAGACTGGGAAGAATTTGAAAAATTTGTTCAGGCATTTCACGAACAAACTCAAAAACAAATGGCTGCAACATTGGGAAACTGTAGTCGTTTTACTATTAGTAGAGGTTAAAAAAAACTTGGTTTTACTCGTAAAAAAAAACATATGGTGATCAAGAAACAGACGAACTAGAAACAGAAGAATTTATCTTTAAACTAAATCAAATGGACAAGAAAGATATTGTTGATGTAGATGAAGCTGGAATAGATAATAGGGAAGATTATCCTTATGGTTATGGAGTTAAAGGAAAAAGAGTACCAGGTATGAAATCAGGAAAAAGAACTGAGAGAGTAAGTTGGATTGCAGCTATAAATCAAGAAAAAAAGTTTGCTCCTTTAACATTTATAGGAAGTTGTAATCGTGTATGGCATGAGAGCTGGTGGGAAAATTGTTTACTACCAAAATTACAACGTAGTGGTGAAAGATATGCTATACGAATAATTGATGTAGTTGCTCTTTGAGACGATCGCTTTGAGACAAGAATGTGATTTTTTAATTATCTGTTAAATCAAGTTCCAAGGCGCAATCGCGAGAGGGGTAGTGTCGGTGATCGCAGAATGGATGCGATCGCAAATAAAAAATATCGGTCATTTAGCAGCACTTGTATTGCTTTTGCAGTTTTATGTAGTATGTAAATATACCAGCGCTCATTGCTATATTTAACGAGAGAGAACTTCACAGTTTAGGATAATACTAATTAAGTTTGAGTGGGTGAAGCTAGCTCTCCGTTCTACTTGATTTATTAAGTACATTCCTCTTCTGATAATTTTCAGGAGAGGATTTAAACTATTGGGCAAGAAGTATACTTTCTTAAGTATACATTTAAGTTCAAATTCAGCAAATTCATGGAACAGAGAAGTTTGAAAAATTACACAGGATTAGGAGATAAACTGCTAATATCCCTCAATCTCCGTTCTGAGGAAGTAGAGCGAACCTTGCTAATGTTTGCGGTATATACTCTTACTTCTGTCGGATTAATTTGGTTAGAACTAAGTACAGTTAGTTTATTTTTAGACCAGTATGGTGCTGACAAACTACCATGGATATATATTGCCAGTGCTGTTATAGGTTCAGGTCTGGGTTTTGTCTATTCTTGGCTACAAAAAATCATGCCTCTGCGTCGAGTAATAATAGTTATTCTATTACTAATGGCAGCACCTTTGTTTTTATTTCGGTTTGGTATTGGTATCGAAAATGTACAGATAACTGGTCTGAGTTTAGCTTTTCTGACTACCTTTATGATGTGGTTGTGGGTAGAAGCTTGTTATTTGCTCAACGATCTGAATACCTCAATCACAGCTAATCAGTTATTTAACATCAGAGAAATTAAGCGAACATATCCAATAATTAGTAGTGGTTTTTTAGTAGCAGGAGTAATTAGTGGATTTTCTCTACCTTTAATACTATACTTTGTTGGACTGAGTAATGTTACAATAATATCTGGATTAATGATAGTATGTGGGTCAGGAATACTGTTATTTTTGTCAGAAAAATATCAACAATCTTTTCCTGACTCTAGCCGTTGGATACCGGAAGAAGACGAACAAGAATTTTCTACAAGGAACATTCAAGGACCTCTACAAGGTTATATACTCCCATTAATCATATTTTTTGTAATAGCAGAAGTTCTCTATGTATTAATAGACTTTCAATTCTTTTATCAACTAGAACTGCAAAACCCAACAACTGATGGAGCAAGTCAAATAGCAACTTTCTTAGGTTTATTTGAGGGAGTTTTGAGTACCTGCCAAGTAGCAACTCAATGGTTTGCCTCTAGTCGTCTAGTAGAAAGAATCGGAGTTTTTGGTACAGCGATGATACTACCAATAGGAGCAATAGCTTTAGGCTTATTTTCTTTTACAGGCGCAATAACAGGATTATTTTCAGTATTTATAGGATTAGTAATTCTGAGATTTTTAGATGAGTTATTACACTATACGTTGATTGAAACTACTGGACCTGTTTTATTCCAACCTCTGCCTGAAAATATTCGCAGCGATGTTCAAACAATGGTAAATGGGGTGGCAGAACCATTTTCTACAGGCTTGAGTGGATTAATAATACTAGCAATTCTCTGGTTATGTAGATTAATATTAAATCCTAGTCACAGTGGGTTTCAAGACCAGCAGGGTCTGATATTTGTAATAGCAATTCTGATATCTGGTTTCGTATGGTTGGGAGTAATATGGTTAATTAGAAGCCAATATATTGGCTTGCTAGTAAGAAGCGCTGGTAAAGGAAGACTTGGTGTCTTGGATGTAGATATGCGGGCATTGAAGCGCTCGGTAGTAGAAACTTTGCAAAAAGGTACAGCAGAAGAAGATAAACGTTCCTGCATTGAGTTACTTAGTCAAATAGATAAAAAAAATTTAGGGGAAATACTGGCTCCACTTTTGCCGGTTATGTCATCTGAATTACAACATCAAAGTCTCGAAGTAATGTTGAATCATCCTAACCCAACTTATCTCGAACAAGTACGTTCCCTAGTTCAGACATCTATACCACCAGAAGTATTGGCTTTGGCTTTACGCTATATTTGGCTGACAGAATCAGAGCCAGAGATTAATCAAATACGACCTTATTTACAACCTTCAGTAGATCCAGTGGTAAGAGGTACTGCCGCAGCTTTAATTATGCGTCGAGGCGATCGAGGGCAAAAAGCTGAAGCTACTAATGTTTTACGCAGGATGATTACTTCCAAACTAGAAAAAGAAAGAGTTATGGGCGTTCGTGCTTTGGGGGAAGCAGATTATTTGCAAGGATTACGATTGTATGTCCCTAGTTTATTACAGGATGAATCGTTACGAGTGCGAAAGTATTGCATGGATGTAATTGCTGCTACTCGTTTGGAAAGCTACTACCCCTCTTTATTGCGAGGTTTGTCTTACAAATCTACTCGGGAAGCTGCGTTACAAGCATTGGTGAGGTTAGGTAATGATGGGATTCCGATGTTGGTAAAGTTGGCAGATGATTCTCATAAGTCAGATTTGGTCAGATTACAGGCTTGGAATGCTATTGGTGAAATTGGTACAATTGAAGCGCTGGATGCTCTGGTAAACAGAATGATGACTACCTGGGGTATAACACGCCGTAATATTCTGCGAAGATTGTTGACAATGCCAGGGGAAGTTGGAATTGAGGGGGTACTTGAACGGGTAGGTCGTAGCGGTGTAGAAATTTTAATTGAGCAAGAGTTGATGTTTATGGGGCAAGTTTATGCAGGTATAGTAGATTTGTCTGGAGTGGATATTACTTCTACTACTACTCTATCTCCTATCGTAGAGGAGGTTAATGGAAAACTGAGTACTGATTACACGCAAATGTTACTGCGGGCATTAAAATTGCTGGAGTTAGATGCTATAGAACGGTGTTTCTTATTAATGAAGTTTCTCTATCCATTGGGAGCTATTCAGGCAGCAGCTTTTAATATTAAGTCTGACTCACGTTCAAATTTAGCCCGTGGTTTAGAGATTTTAGATAATACTGTAGATATTTCCTGTAAGCGATCGCTGATTGATATTTTGGATCAAAACAGTTATGAGGAAAAGTTAAGTAGTTTGTCTGAGATGGTGGTTTATAAACTAATGGCTCCTAGCGAACGTTTACGGCATCTGTTAAATTTACGTCATTTTCTTTCTGATTGGGCTTTGGCTTGTTGTTTGCAGATGGCTCGTGCAGCTCGTTGGGGTTTAACTGCAGAGCAAACTTTAGTTTGTTTGCGTCATCCTACAGGTTTTGTGCGGGAGGCGGCTTTAGCTTATTTACGGATGGCATCTCAACGTGCTTTGGTTGAATTATTACCTAATTTGAGAAGTGACCCAGATCCTCTGGTAGCTGCTCAAGTAGAACAAATGATTGTTGAATTTGGTATTGGTTAACAATAGCAGGGTAGTTATCGTAATTTGGATAAGTAGATAGGCAAATTTGTTTGTATATCTACTATAAGAATACTCAATCTACTTGACTAAAATAATTTTCAAAAAAATCAAAGTCTCTCCCTAAAGTAGATTTGGTTATTGAGGTAATTAGCCTATAATCTACTAATAACTAGAGATACATTTTCTGTGCCGATTTTGCCTACTTCGGTTATGAATTATACCAATTTGGAAAAAGAATGTTACGAATAATCAGGGCAATTAAATGACTTTATAGGAGATGTCCCTTGAAGTAAAAATATCAATTCTGACCTAATAAATGGTATCAAAGCTATTTATTCTGTAAGTCGCCAATCTGACAGCTCCCCTACCTGACTCCTGACTTCCCCTCCTGGGAGGGGGAGGGGCGAGGGGTGGGTTGACTCCTAAGAAATAACCTATTTATTTGTAGCAAATATTTATCAATTTGGTATTATAAGGGTTTTCACATAGATAGACTACAGTGGCCAAAGCATTTTTCTACTGCCTCTGTTGGTGCGCATTCCCTCTCTTGGTTGACATTCTCATGGCGAGGAGACCTCGCCGGATTCCAACCGCTTGCGTCTGTCGCACCCCGTGGGGTCGCGCCGCTACTCCATTTTCTCTATCCCCTAAGCAAAAATAATTTTGTAGTCTACTTAAATGAAAAGCGCTGTAAATTAATTTTGTGGCGTTGTACAGTGACGAATAATACCAAATCCGGGTATAAAAAAAGGCTTGTCTTATCTCTCAATCCTATGTATCGTATAAAACTACCATTTTTTTTATACCCTCTTACTAGGGTAGATTTGGTATGATTTGAGATTTTTGATGAACAGGATTTTGGATTAATCAATTCCTGTAATGATTAATGTTAGGTTTTTTTTAGTCAAAGTCTAAACTATTTTTTGGCAATATCATTCCATAATATGCAACACCAATTTTGTATATATACCAGATACTTCTGATAACTTGCAGCAAGTATAAAAATTAAATCTCTTTTCCCTTTTTTTTCAAATACTTCTGTTTACCTTTTAGGTGACTTGTACAAAAAGTCTATTGATATGATTAATTTTAATTATGGGATAGTGTAAACTAAAGAAATGCAAAGTCATCTATCAAATGTTATCTGAACATTATTAACCATTAAAATTTGCTCAATAAAACGTGATTATTAAATTTGTTTATTCACCAAAGGGAAGGGTGTAAATGTTATGCTGACAAGTGTAGAGCGTCTTTTATTTATTAGAGCTGTCCCAATTTTTAGAGAATTAAGAGATGATTTCTTAGTACGTTTAGCTTCTGTTATGGATGAGCTATCTTTCCCTAGTAGTTATAGCATTTTTACTGAAGGGCAAGAGGGAAGGTCTCTTTATATTGTGGTATCTGGTAAAGTTAGAGTTCATTTGGCAGACAGGGAGTTAGCAAGGTTAGAACAAGGAGCTTGTTTTGGTGAAATGTCTTTGTTTGATGCTGAACCTCGTTCTGCTTCTGTAACTACTTTAGAAATTTGTGAATGTTTGATGTTAACTCAAATGCAACTTTATGATGCAATTGATGAAACACCAGATATTGCTATTAATATTATTCGTCTGTTGTCTCGTCGTATTCGTGAACTAAATCAAAAAATTAATGCCAGAGAAAATAGTATAGCTACTACTAAAGTAGCCGAGTTTCGTTAGTTCACCAAAATATTCAGTAAATTGGTTTTGTCTAAATAAAACCAACATCGCTTATACTTACAGCACTTTTGAGGATGGTGAGGTACGGTAACAGGAATGAGTGAACCAATTTCTCATATCAGTTAAAGTCACTTGCTAAATTGCTTCCATTAATGCTATTTCGAGCATCATCTCTAGTACGAGCCGCAACCCCTCGCAAATATTCTTTAATTTTTGACCAACAATTTTCAATTGGGTTAAATTCAGGAGAATATGGAGAAAGATATAGCACTTTTATTCGGAGCTTCTTCAATTATATTTCTGATTTCCTCAACTTGATGAGCTGGTAAATTGTCCATTACCAAATATGCACCTGGCCATAAATTAGGTAATAAAACTTGTTCAATAAAAACTTGAAAAACATTTTTACCGAGAAATTGTGGGTATGCGCCTCCCCTTTTCAGGGGAAAAAAGAAAAAATTTTTCATGATTAGTCAATCCTCTTGTTTTCAAGGAGAGGTAATTATTAATTATTAATTGTTGAATTGTACCACTATCAATGGTCATAATCCCAGAAAAACCAGACAAAGAAATTGCACCAATTAATGTTAAGTTTGTTCCTCGCATCATCGGGACGAGTATCATAAACTTTATTTCCTTTGGCAGAACGGCCATAGGTTCTAGTCATGGCTAAATTTATAGCAGTTTCATCTAAAAAAACTAGGTTTTTTGCCTGGATATCTAGAACGTTTTCCCAATAATCAAGCCTTTTTTCCAGATTTTTTGTGGTTCCTGCTTGAGCTGTGCGAAAAGTTTTTTTTCGCGTCAAGTTGAATTTTTGAAGTTCAACACACAGAGTAGAGCTACTTACTGAGAAATTGTGGGTATGCGCTTCCCCTTTTCAGGGGATAATAAATAAAAATTTTCATGATTAGTCAATCCTCTTGTTTTCAAGGAGAGGTAATAATTAATAATTAATTATTAATTGTTGAACATAGTCTCCATCAATTCACACAATTTCTGGTTGGTCTCCTCTAGACAAACATTGATCTATTAGAGACATTGCTAAGTCTGGTTTCTTCACAAATTCTGGGTGTTTTTTTCCTTTGGGAAAAGAATCAGCTTTCTGATACAAAGCTATATCTCAAGGCAGACTTTTAACTCGATCATCAAGATTAGTTGTAACTACGACTACACCATTATCTGTTTTTCCTATTTCTCCTAATATATTGTCACCCTACTCCTGCAGTTAAATTACCACTTCTTGCTCCGTCTTTACGCCGAGGAAACCTCGGTGCAGGCGGTGCGCTTTTTCTGTGGCCTGAATCGTCTATAATTAAAGCAAATAAACCAGAAGGTTTTGTTTGACGACATTCCCACATCACTTGAAGACAAAGCTGATTCACAGCATCTACGGACCAATTTGCTCGAACTAAAAAATGCCGTAATTTGTGGTAGGTGTGACCTACAGACCATGTTGGCAATTTGAGACAAGTTTTTTCTGTGGCTTTCTCCTAATCATCCTCCTATATACTCTCGGTTACCGGATTTTTTGAGCTTTTGTCTTAAATACATTGTTAAAGCGATTTGCTTACGCAACGCTACTGCGAACGCACCATCGATGCAAACAAGGGGGCATGGCCACTGAAGTTGTTTCTTTCATCGGACTTTCCCCAGGGAGTAATTAACGTCAAATACTTGTCAGGTATATATTATCACCTTTTTTTTACCTTTTTTTCACTAAAGTCCCGTTAATTAGAAACCAACATTCGGCACTTTATTTCAAAGTATACAAAGATTATGTTTTAGTAAAAATCGGAGCTGGTAACAGAGATTTAGGGTAAAAAGTACGCAAAATTAATTACAAATTTTGCAAGTATCCACTCAATATGATGGGGTAGGCAATTATGATAGCTGCCAAGACCAGCCAAAGGAATTAATAGAAGAGCGATCGTCAATAATAGTTGCCAGAGAGGGAATATTTCTGGTCTGAGAAATGCGATCGCGTACATATTCAAAAAAGCAAGGGTCCCAGCTTGCGAGTAGTAGCAACAAGGGA
>NZ_JAAHGU010000214.1:0-8654 GCF_010692685.1 Okeania sp. SIO2F5
ACCTTTCAAAGCAAGGGGGCATTGCAGTAGGGGTTGTTTCTTTCATTCCTTGCGATCGCTTCGACGTAAAATTATTGATTTACAAGCATTATAGTCTAATTTGGCCAGTTAAGTTGTGTAAGTCCCACTAGTAAAAAATTTACGCATAAATACTTGCTCTGATGATGACTCAATGACGGCAGCTATAATTTTCTTCTAAAATTCTGTCTCCTGTTTTCCCCTCCTGGGAGGGGCGAGGGGTGGGTTGTCTCCTGACTCCTTCTTCGGTTGCTACATTTTGTGGTGCGGAATGTGGGCTAGATAATTAAAGCCTTCTTCCTTCTGCTATATTAGAAATTTTATCAAGGATGAGGTACACCCGTGGCGAGCAAGATGCTCGCACAATAAAAGTTTTATTGGTAGTCGTACATTGTCCGGCAATGTTTATTATGAGAACAGTGGGAACATCTTGCTCCCGTGCCTGGTATTACTTTTTGCTGTATACCATTACGCGAGCAGGATTACCATTTTATTTAAACTCCGTCTTTACAAGATTTAGTATGACTAGCACTTAACCATTGCTGAAATACCTCAAACCTGCCATCATCAGGATTAACAATACGATAAATTCGCAATCGCTTTTTCTGGTGAGTTTCTGTACGCAAACACTCCAAACTATAACCAATTTTATCCAAAAAACGCCGCACTATTGTAATCGGACTAGAATTTACCGCCAACCCTATCCCGACTATAGTTTTAATTGCTGCTCGGTTTGCTAAAGCGGTCTTGGCCAACAATTGCAAATCTTCATCAATATTTTTCAACTCCCGTTGCCTATCTTTCAACAATGGCGGTATTTTCAATAATTCCATCACCCCGATGGTTGCACCCAGTAAGCGATCGTTAAAGTCAGGTATGAAAATATTTCCCTTGCCCAACTCCAAAATTGTTTTCGCTACTTCAGCATCTCGTGCTACTAAGTATTGTCGCCCTACAGTCATAAAATAATGTAGTTGCAACTGTTGATACCATCCAGCATCATCTTTTTCTACCAATTCAGAAGTTATGGGAATACTATAACGCAACATTAATTCAAATTTTCGTTGTTCCCGTTGTTGTTTGCTGGTTTTGGATAATCGTTTTTTGAGTTTTTGATACTCGGTAAAACTAATATTTCGGGCAGTAGCGATCGCTTCACATTCTGTCTGATAATTTTGTTTAATTACAGTAGCTATCGCTTCCTGTAAATCATTAATTTCTGTAAGTGTTTCTGATGATTTTTTGGCTTCTAAATTATTAGCTAAAACTTCTGGGGAAGCTTCGATAATATGATGTCCTTCGACTCGCAAAGCTTCTAAAATAGACTCTCGATATTGATTCATTCCTGCATTGAAACGAGCCGCTATTTTTGCCCAACACAAAAAAGATTCTGCTTGAAAACCTGTTTCTATATCGTCCAAACTATCAAAATCTGATTGTTGTAATAGTCTAATATTGAGTTGAGTCAGACGTTGTTCGGAATTGAACAAAGAAGTAATAGAAGTCGAACCATTACCAACTTGATTAAAACCAGAATTTGCTACCCATAAATATCTGGGAATATTCTCACGAACTCTACCCAAAGATTGACAAACTGAAGTTGCTCCTTGTACTCCTTGAGCAATAGCCCAAACTGAAGTGAAATGACCTTGAATATCAATACTAATTCCTGTTTCAATGGAGGGAGAAGCTAAGACAATATCATATTGTGGCAATACTTGATTTAATGATTTAATACAACTATAAGCAGGATGATTAGGTTCAGCTAAAGATTCTGAATCTATTCTGAGGATTTTTAAGTCAGGAAATTGTTTTTTTAGATAAGCTTCTAAAGCACGAGTTCCCCATTTACTTGTGATTTTTTGTGCTGACAAACACACCATTGGTTTGCCACCTTCACGGATATGTTTGTGTAAATCTGCTATTAATCTTTTGGGAGTAGTTTCTGGATAATTAAAAACTTGCCAAGCTTCTTTTTCTCCTGGTAGCCAATCATTTTGAATAATAAAAGGTTCTAATTTTACTCCTGCTAAAGCTTGTAGATAATCTATTGAAATATCGCTTAAGTCAGCATCAGCTATAAATACCTGACCGACACCTCCTAAAACATTTTGCATTAATGTTTTGAAAGACCTGAGAATTTCTACTCGGTTTTGCCGACAAGTATTAGAATTTAAACCATGCCAAATTACCTGTTCTATTTCATCAATAATTACCACTCCATTCGACCAATTTTCCGGATTAAAACTAGCCTGAGAATTAGGATGTAGGGAATCAATACATAAACCAATACCTAATAATTTATTATCTGATTTTTTATCTACTTCTGTAATATATTTTAGTCCAAAACGTTGACATAACTCTTGTACTAACTGTACTCTATGACCAATAACTAAAACCTTTTGACTGCGAGCTACAGCTTCACTGACAATTTTCTCTAATAACTTAGTTTTTCCAGTGCCCTTAGCAGATTTAATTCCTACTAATTTTGCCGGAAAATCAGTGCTATAGGCTAGGTCAAGATTATCTAACTTTTGTAAATTATTACTGCTGATAGAACCTAAAATATGTTGTTCGGAAAGATAACGACTATTAACTCTAAGATTTACAGGATATGTGAGTTGGCTAAATGATTTAGCCTTCCAAAGTTCTAAAGGTAATGCGCTTTTATAAGCTTCATCAAAAACACTTTGCCCATGATTTGCAATTAAATCGTCAACTCCTTTACCTAATTCTGGATTCCAGGAAATAACTTTAACATTACATCCTTTTCTTGTGAGTAAATATCCAGTTTGTCTAATAGCAGCATTAACATTTTTAATAGTCTTAGGTTTAGTATCTTGGTCAAATGCAATATAAATTTCTCGATGATTATTTGCTAGTTTTTCTAACTGAGGAATTAAATTCGATCTACCAATACGGTTGCCATATTCATCTCTAATAACTCTATATCCACCAAAAATTCCTGGTAAAGCGATCGCTACATAACCACCTGTTAATAAAGCACCTGTTTTTTTTGCTCCTTCAGTAATACATAAAGGTATTTGAGGATGGGCGATAAACCACTGCCAAAAACCAAAGTCTGGTTGATTATTATTAATATCTTCTGGCAGAATTTCTATTTGATAACGACTAGCAATTTGATGCCACAAATGTAGGGGTATTTTTAGGGCAAATAAACTGGTGGGAGTTTTCGGAGGATGTTCGTATTTAATTAACTTTTTTTGGTCATAACTTTGACGTGGTTGACTAGGTTTAAAACAACCCCAAAGGTCCTCTTCTCCTGTAAGTAAATCAATTCCCGAACACCACCATCCACCTTCTTCAACGTGTTGGTATCGCTTTAATATTTGGCTAGTTACTCGGCCATCATTTCGTCTAGGAATAGCATCAGAATAAAACAAAAATTCATAAGGCCGTTGTCCTTCTAAAGGGATAACATTAAGGTGTATTAATTGGTCATCGACACAGCTATTAGTCCATTCTCGGAAATAATTAATTTGTGGTTCGGTCTTTGGGGTCATTTAATAATGCACTCTATATACAGTGAAGGATTTTTATTATATTGGAAAAACACACTATATACATATAAAATTTTCTTAAGACTCCGGGACTAATGGCCTCAACAAATAATTTTTGAATAGCTATAAATCTTAATAATTGATACAGCAATTTAGAACTCTCTGGAGGTAACAATTTTTGGCAGTAGCAATCTATTGAGCAGTTGCACAAAAAGTTAGAAGTATGGAGTCAAGAGCGTAATCAAACTGCTAGTAAGGTCATTTGGCATTTCTCTACTGACGATACTAGAGTCAAACTGCAACATCTTTATCCTGTGTTTGAAACTCCCGAAGAGAATAATATCAAATCCGGTAGCATTGGTATAATTAGGGCTTGCTGAAAAAGTCTTATGGGTGAAGGTAGGAGACAGGAGACAGGAGACAGGAGACAGGAGTTAGGCGAATTTGAAGGAGGTAGGAGTAAGAATTTTCCCAAGATGGTTCTGCCCAACTCTTGACCAAAATCCTGAATTTTTGAACCATTACCACTTAAAACCTCGCACTTTTTCCAGATCTAAAATTGCTCAAACCAATATCAGTCAATAAGCGCGATATTTAATCAGCAAACCCTAATTAGATAGTTAATTAGGAGTCATATAGAATCCGGTTATATAGTATATGTTTATAACTATACTTCAAGCATTCAATCTCCCCTACTCCCCTACTCCCCCCAACAATTCTAATAAGTGTTCAACCGGATTTGATATCAGTCCTCAGGAGTCAGGAGGAAAGAGAATTTAGAAATATTTGCGACGTTAGCGAAGATGAAACATTTTTTTATACCGAACCCTAGCGGATTTGATATAACTCCCCGATTTTTTCTCAGCACTGTCAATTCATAGCGATCGCCTATTAGACATCTCCAGAAAAGAGGCAGTAGGCAGCTTTGCTGTAGGCAGTAGGGAACCCACCCCTCGCCCCTCCCCCTCCCAGGAGGGGAAAGAATTGATAATTTATGTGTGATAATTGATTTGATTTTGGATTTTTACCAGATGTCTATTTATTTCAACTAAGCATTTCCTGATATTTTCCGGGACTAATGGGTAGATATATTGGGCATGAGTATACTTGAGCATTACAAAATAATGTGTGATGCTTATGACAATGTAACACAAAGATATTTCTAAGCGTTAGATCATACCAATTTCATAGAAAATTACTACAGTCTCGACACAGGCAACAGGCAAAAGGGAAAGAAAAACTAGATAAAAAAGAGGAAAAAATGCTTTATTTTGACATTTTATGGATATATACAATTTTTAATTGTAGCAATAAATCACAAATTAAGATGTAACTACCTTTTTTGAATTTGGTATAACTTTCAAGAAGTTTAGCATTTAGTAATCGAATTGAGGGGTCGAATATTGAAAGAAGATATATTTCTAAGAACGGAGTTAAAGTCTGGGATGCTAAATACTCCTGATATGTAGAAAATTTCAGAAAATCTAGGACAACTTAATTTTAGTTTTTCTCAAGATTTTCTGGCGTTGCTGATTCTAGGTATGATTTGATAATTTGGGATTGTTTGAACTACTTGTTAATATTAACTGTTCCCTGTTCCCTGTTCCCTATTCCCTATTACCGATAAACTTACTTTCATACCTTAATTCAGCAATGCCGATTTTCTTATAGTAGTCGCCATGATTGTATTTGACATATCAAAAATTTAAAACTCAGACAACGCAAGATTTTTCCTTCTTTCTTCTTATTTATGCCTTCTTCCATAGCAATAAAACTTTGAAAATAAAGTATCAAAAGCAACCAAATAAAAATTAGTTAAACTAACAATTAATCAATAATAAAGAATTTCGTAAAGAAATGGAAAATTGTCATTATATCCCCTTTATAATTCCATAAAGGTTGAATTAGGGTGCGACAAGTGCTAATCGTAAATCCCATTTCAACCTCAGACAAAAGAGAGGAGAATCGGGGAGAATGATCAATCTACTGTGGCTTCAAGGTGGAGCCTGTTCTGGCAATACCATATCATTTCTCAATGCTGAAGAACCAAATATTTGTGACCTAATCACAGACTTTGGCATTAATGTACTTTGGCATCCTTCTTTAGGATTTGAACTTGGTACAAACGTCCAACAATTATTAAAAGATTGTATTTCGGGAAAAATACATTTAGATATTTTAGTATACGAAGGAACAATAATTAACGCTCCCAATGGTACGGGAGAATGGAACCGTTTTGCCGATCGCCCGATGAAAGATTGGGTTAAAGAATTATCCGAAGTTGCAGGTTTCGTTGTGGCAGTGGGAGACTGCGCTACTTATGGCGGTATTCCTGCAATGTCACCAAACCCCAGTGAGTCTGAAGGTTTGCAATTTCTCAAACGGAAAAAAGGCGGATTTTTAGGAGAAGACTTCAAAAGTAAAGCTGGATATCCTGTTATCAATATTCCCGGTTGCCCCGCGCACCCAGATTGGATTTCCCAAATATTAGTAGCGGTTGCTACTGGCAGACTTGATGACATTACCTTAGACGAATTTCACCGCCCCGAAACATTTTTCAAAAGCTTTACTCAAACAGGTTGTACTCGCAACGTTCACTTTGCTTATAAAGCTTCAACTTCAGATTTCGGGCAGCGTCAAGGATGTCTATTCTATGACTTGGGTTGTCGCGGACCGATGACTCACTCTTCCTGTAACCGTATTTTGTGGAACCGAGTTTCATCTAAGACTCGCGCGGGAATGCCATGTTTAGGTTGTACAGAACCAGAATTTCCATTCCATGACCTCGCACCGGGAACAGTATTCAATACTCAAACAGTCATGGGAGTTCCCAAAGAATTACCTACGGGAGTCAACCGTAAAGACTATGCTCTGCTAAGTATCGTTGCTAAAGATTCAACTCCCGCTTGGGCAGAAGAAGATTTCTTTACAGTTTAAAAGTAGGTTGGGTTGAGGAAACGTTAGCGCCAGCTTATCCGTTAGGATCAACCCAACATAATAAAACCCTCTGTCATTGCGAAGAACAAAGCAATTACAATAACTAGAATAGCTTTTCTAGGTCATTGTGTGCAAACATACATTCTCTTCGCTTCAGACATTTAATTATACCTAGCTACTTAGATATTGTTGTTGGGTTGCGCTGTAGCTTAACCCAACCTACACAAGCTATAGCTACTGATAACTGATAACTAAAAAAATGGTTCAAACTAAAGTACAAACATTAGACATTTCCCCCGTGGGGCGCGTTGAAGGCGACCTAGATGTAAGAGTTGACATTCAAGACGGATATGTAACCAACGCTTGGACTCAAGCACAAATGTTTCGAGGTTTTGAAGTCATCCTCAAAGGCAAAGACCCTAAAGCTGGTCTCATTGTCACCCCCAGAATTTGTGGAATTTGCGGTGCTTCTCACCTCACCTGTGCTTCCTGGGCATTAGATACAGCTTGGCAAACAGAAGTACCTCGTAACGCTATCCTTGCTCGTAACCTCGGTCAACTTGTAGAAACTCTCCAAAGTCATCCACGTTACTTTTATGGGTTATACGCGATCGACCTAACAAACAAAAAATATCAAAATAGCCCATTCTACGAAGAAGCTTGTAAGCGTTTCGCAGCATTTACAGGTACATCCTACGAACCAGGTATTACCGTTGCATCCAAACCTGTAGAAATATACGCTCTATTCGGCGGTCAATGGCCTCACTCTAGTTTCATGGTTCCCGGTGGCGTCATGTGCGCTCCCACTCTCACCGATGTTACCCGCGCCTGGGCAATGTTGGAATATTTCCGCACTAACTGGTTAGAACCAATATGGTTAGGTTGTTCCATTGACAGGTTTGAACAGATTCAAACTTATGACGATTTCATGGAATGGTTGGATGAAAATCCCGCTCATGCTAGTTCAGACCTGGGTTTCTATTGGCGCATGGGTCTGAATATTGGTTTAGATAAAATTGGTGCGGGTGTCGGTAAATATATGAGTTGGGGATATTTGCCTCACGAAGACAAATATCAACGTCCGACTATTGAAGGTCGGAACGCTGCTATGATTATGAAAAGTGGTGTCTACGATAGCACTACAGATATTCATCAATTGATGGAGCATACTTTGACGCGGGAGAATACTGCTCACGCTTGGTATAACGAGGGTGATGGAGATGTACATCCTTTTGACCGGACTACCGTACCTGTTCCTAATAATGATATTGACTTTGACGGTGCTTATTCTTGGTCAACTGCTGTATCTCACCAAGACTTAGGTCGGATGGAAGTTGGTGCTTTAGCGCGGGAATTAATATCAGGTGGCGACCATGGGGAAAGTTGGCAGCAGAAAGACGGTTTAGTTTTGGATATGTTCAAGAAAATGGGCGGACCGAGCGTACATTTGCGCGTGTTTGCCAGAATGCATGAATTAACTAAGTTGTACCGTGAAACAGAACGTTGTTTGCGGGAGTTTAAGTTGCGTGATCCTTGGTATATTAAGCCTGAAGAAAAGGATGGTCGTGGTTGGGGTGCCACTAACGCTAGTCGTGGTTCCCTCTGTCATTGGGTGGAAATAGAAGGCGGTAAGATTAAGAATTATCAGGTTATTGCGCCTACTACTTGGAATGTGGGACCCCGTGATGGTGAAGGTGTGCGCGGACCTATTGAGGAAGCGTTAGTAGGTATTCCTATTGCTGATGTGAATGACCCGGTGGAAGTCGGTCATGTTGCTCGGTCTTTTGATTCTTGTTTGGTGTGTACCGTTCACGCCCATGATGCTAAGACTGGGGAAGAGTTAGCAAGGTTTAGGACATCATAATTAGCTGTCAGCTTTCAGCTATCAGCAGTCAGCGAACAGGTAAAAAAGGGACGTTGGATGCAGCGTCCCTATTGTGACTCTAAACGTTTTTTAGCTAAAGAATAAAGGTTATTAGTTGGCTTTAGTTATAGTTCAGTTTGAGAGATGGTTTTAATATAAGCTTGTAGTCATCGAGTGAATGCTTCTCGATTTATAGCAATGAGCGCTGGCATCTTTACATATTACATAAATATTGATAATGTAACATAAAAGTAACTGTATGAGCTGTATTTTTCATAAATTAGGCGATCGCTAAAGGTTAAAGTTTTAAGGAT
>NZ_JAAHGU010000215.1:0-8605 GCF_010692685.1 Okeania sp. SIO2F5
GCCCCTTAATATTTACTTGATTTCGGCAGCTCTAAAATTTTGTGTAAGTCCCGTAGCGATCGCTTCGACGTAAAATTATTGATTTACAAGCATTATAGTCTAATTTTACCAGTTAAGTTGTGTAAGTCTCAATAGGAAGATCGATGAACGAAAAAAGTATTGAGATGATTTGCATAGTATAAATACCTACCAAGCTACAGATTCATATACTACTTTTAATGATACGCTCTTGAAGTTCCGAATGTGGGATCTAGGATAGACGGAAGTAAGGAAGAAAGAAAAATCTGCCTTGTCTGAGTTTTAAGCTTCGGAAGGGTCAGTTATATCATGTCCGGATAATTAGCGATCAAAAAACTTTCTCCTTCTCCTCCTCTTTTTTCATTCTTGATTCCCTCCTGACTCGGTCCTTCCCCTCCTGGGAGGGGGAGGGGCGAGGGGTGGGTTGACTCCTAACTCCTGACTCCTTATTTTTTATGTTTAGCGTAATGTCTCTCCATTAACTGAGCAACTTCAGGATTATAAATTTGCAAATAATTCCAATAATTTTCAAAGACAGACTCCACATAACCCCTGGTTTCAGGATAAGGAATTTTCTCCACAAAAGCATCAGCATCATTAAATCCAAAGCGCTTTAACCAACTACTCACAGCATTCGGTCCAGCATTATAACTCGCCACTGCTAACATCGAATTATCCTTGTACTCTTGATGAGTAAAATCTAAGTAATAAGTACCTAGATTAACATTATCATTCACATTCTCTAAATCATAGCTCACAAGATTAATATTCTTAGCTGCCTCCTTACCCGTTTCTGGCATAACTTGCATTAACCCCGTAGCACCAACTACCGATTTTATCTTCGGCATAAAACGAGATTCTTGACGAATTAAAGCAGTAACTAACACAGTATTTAACTGTCGTTTGTTAGACCATTTCACAATAGTTTCCAAATAAGGAAAAGGATACAAAGTTTGCCAATAAGTAGGCTTTTCCTTTAATGCTTTATACTCAGCTATCTCCTCTGGTTTTTCCCGTTTGCTCAAGCTAGTAAGCATCCAAATACCATCTAAATTATCTCCTATACCAATCCTTAACACACCATCAGTATACTGTTGAGCAACAGTTGGACTCATCCGGTATTCAAATTCTACCTGCCATTGTTTCCAAGCATCCCGGTCTTGACCGATCTGATATAGTTCTCGCAATGTGTCAGAACCAAAAGGCAGCGGATCTCGCTTTTTAGTATGTACAACCTTTGGAGATAGAGAACGAACAGTAATAAAATCACCCACAGGCCAACCCAACATCACCGCCGATCGCCAAGCATAGTAAGAGTGGGGGTAGCGTAAAATCATATACTCGAAAGCCTTTTTAGCATCCTCTGTCTGCCCAAGTTGCTGTGCCCACTTACCTACCCAGAATCCTGCTTGTGGTGCTAACTCACTATCAGGATTATTCGCAGTTAACTCTTGTGCCCACTTCCAAGCCACTTGTAAATTGCCCCCCTCAGCAGCTTTTTCGGCCAACTCCCAGCGTAATTTAGCAGCCGCATCAGAATTCTTATACTCACTCAACAACTGTTGACGTACCTGTGAAGCTGACTTAGCAGACTCCAGTTGATCAAGTAACTTAGACTTATCAAGCATAGCTTCGGCAGCATGGCTAGGAAAATTAGCAATTACCCTGTCGAGATAAACTATTGCTTCTTTTGGATCGACCAGTCTCGACAAACGAATCAAACCCAAAGCTGTATCTTCTCCCCCATCGGGAAACTGATTAATTAATGTTTTGTAAGCTTCGCGGGACTCCTTAGTTTTTCTCCCTAACCATAAACCCCTAGCATAA
Source organism: Okeania sp. SIO2F5 (assembly GCF_010692685.1). Taxonomy (NCBI): domain Bacteria; kingdom Bacillati; phylum Cyanobacteriota; class Cyanophyceae; order Oscillatoriales; family Microcoleaceae; genus Okeania; species Okeania sp. SIO2F5. Next base: position 1,846 of record NZ_JAAHGU010000215.1, read on the forward strand.
CGATATAGATTTTTGGGTGTTTTGGGTGCTTTCTGATATGCCAGGCCACCTGTAGGATAATCCTGCTTTTCCCAATATCCAAAAGCAATCATTTCCCAATCTTCAGGAGTTAACTGGGAGGCATATTTTGTTCTCAGTTGTTCCAATACTGTTCCATATTCCGGCACATGAAAACCATATTTAGCAATGAGCAATAACAATTGAGGTTGATTAGGATTTTGCTTCAGTTTTTCTTGAGCAATTTTTACTGTAGTGGGGTGAGCGGGAAATTTAGCGATCGCCTCATCCCAATATTCCGGTGTTTGTTTTCCTAGAGCATACAAAGCTTCTGCTACGACTGGTTCTTCTGGATAGGTTGCTAATAATTCTGACCAAGCTTTTTGTGCTTTCTCAACATCCCCGGTTAATTCATAAGCTTGCGCCCGTTTTAAGAACGCATATGGTGCTAGAACTGTATATTCTAGGTCTAAATTCTTAAGTTGAGCGATCGCCGACTCTACTTCTCCCTGTTGCATTAAATCATTAGCTAGCATATAACGTGCCCTACTGCTATTTAGAGATTTTCCTGTCTCAATAGCATCTTCCAGTTTACTCCTTCGTTGCTGGGGTGGAAGTGATACAAAATTTGTTACATCTAGCTCCGGGTTGAGCTTCTGATTTTGGATTGTGTTTTGAGAGATACTTTTGTTATTGTTTGTCAGTTCTGGTAGAAAAATTCCTAGTAACAAAGCACTGATAGAAACGCCGATCAGTATAGAAACTTTTGTTATATTTTGCTTTAGCATTTACTTATCGTCAGTTAATTAATTTTAAATTAGTTTTAGGTTTATACGAATTTGATAAATGTTTGCTACAAATGACTAGCCTTTTTATTAGGAGTCAGGAGTCAGAATAAATGGCTTCAACACCAGTTTTTAGGTCCGAAATTCTCTTTTTTTATCAAAGGGACATCTCCTGTCAAGTCTTTTAATCACACTTATTATTCGTAACATTCTTTTTTCAAAATGGTATATGATGGATGTCCAGTAAATCAAGTTATACCATTTTTATAAATGTTTGCTACAAATATTTAAGGTGTTTGGCATGGTATAAATTTTTTTTTTATATCATGTCCGTTTAATTAGTTATAAAAAACTTTCTTCTCCTGTTCCTTCTTCCTCCCTCCTGACTTGGTCGTCCTGACAGGGTTGAGCAATGGACTTTCATCAAAATTTTGACTTAGCCCCTATTAGTAATCATATCTTGGATTATTTTCTTTAGTGACCTACACATTTTCTTATTAGTTTCCGGATTGAATCTATTTTTATGCTTAATATAAGGCGTTGCTGATTTGTCCCTCGGTAACTCTTTGTTTATCTATCGATATGTTCTATTTTACATAGAGAAAAATTTATATATACTTCTGCCTAACAAGCATAGTATATCTAAAATTAATAATAGATAACTTATTGTTGGAAACTAAAAATATTCTTACATATAAAAAAATATTTACTAGGAGAAAATCAACTTAATATGAATTAAGAATAATATAACTACAGTTTAAAACTATGAATATTACATTTTCAAGTATTACGTAAAAACAAATATTAATTTTTCGATATGATGTTGCATTTTTATCTAAAAGATATAAACTTTGAGCATTATGTATGAGTAAAATGATACCTATTTAAAAGGGATTAGTATTTAGGAACTAGCTGATACCTAAAAAACCATTCCCAGTTTCAACGATCTCTTTTCTGATTATTGAAATCTATTCCCAAAATTAAGGTATATTAAGGTAAGTATTCAGGAGGAAATGCTGACATATTAACTTAATCAAAAAAATAATTAAAAAAGTAATTATCCGAGTTTGAACTCAAAAAAACGATTAAGATCATTTACCAATTACCAGTTAAAAGGAAATCAAGATGGAAATTAGAGCAATCAATACACCTCTGTTAGAATGGACCGGAGATGCGTTAGCCATTGGTTTATTTGAAGATACCAATAGCATATTAACCGGGGATATGGCCTATTTGAATGAAAAGCTGACTGACACTTTATCTGAACTAATCGAAGAAACAGAATTTAAGGGTAAAGTCAACAGCAGTGCCTCGACTCGTGTGGGCAGCAAAAAATCCATCCGTAAAATTATTATAGTGGGCTTGGGTAAATCGGAAGAGTTAAAATTAGAAACTCTGCGCCAAGCAGCAGCAACTTGTGGACGTTTGGCAAAAAAGGAGAGATGCAAAACTCTAGGCATTAACTTGCCAATATGTGACAATGCTGAAGCTACAGCTGCAGCCATCACAGAAGGCATTGAGTTAGTCCTCCATCAAGATAATCGCTTTAAATCTCAAGTGGAAGATCAAGGGCCAGATGTAGAAAAAGTAGAGTTAATCGGTTTAGCTGGCTCTGATGAGGCGATCGCCCGTGCCCAGAAAATCTGTTCTGGGGTGATCCTAGCCAGGGAACTTGTAGCAGCACCTGCTAATTCTTGTACCCCAATAACTATGGCTGAAACTGCTGAAGCTTTGGCTAAAGAGTTTGGGCTAACTATAGAAATTTTAGAACAAGAAGATTGTGAAAAATTAGGCATGGGAGCTTTCCTGGGAGTTGCTAAAGCTTCCGATATTCCACCAAAATTTATTCATATCACCTACAAACCAGAAGGTACTCCTCGTAAAAAGTTAGCAATAGTTGGGAAAGGCTTAACTTTTGACTCTGGTGGCTTAAACTTAAAGCCTTCTGGTAGTGGTATTGAAATAATGAAAGTTGATATGGGTGGAGCTGGTACAACTTTTGGTACTGTGAAGGCGATCGCTCAGTTAAAACCAGATGTGGAAGTTCACTTTATTAGCGCTGTCACTGAAAATATGGTTAGTGGCCACGCCATGCACCCTGGAGACTTCCTCACTGCTTCTAATGGTAAAACTATTGAGGTTAACAATACGGATGCAGAGGGGCGTTTAACTTTGGCCGATGCTTTAGTTTTTGCCGATAAATTAGGAGTAGATGCGATCGTTGACTTAGCTACTCTCACAGGTGCTTGTGTTGTGGCATTGGGTAATGATATTGCTGGTTTATGGAGTCCGGATGATGATTTAGCGGGGCAACTGGCGGCAGCAGCACTTTCTGCTGGTGAGAAACTATGGCGGATGCCTTTGGAGGAGAAATACTTTGAGGGGTTGAAAGCTATGCACGCTGATATGAAAAATACTGGACCTCGTCCTGGTGGTGCTATTACTGCTGCTTTATTTTTGAAGCAGTTTGTTAAAGATACACCTTGGGCGCATTTGGATGTTGCTGGTCCTGTATGGATAGATGCAGAAAATGGTTACAATAATGCTGGGGCAACTGGTTATGGCGTTCGGACTCTGGTAAATTGGGTTTTGAGTTAGAAATTAGTCAAGTGTGTAACTTTTTTTAGGTTATTGAGAAAGGAGTCAGTAGTTCAGGAGTCAGAAATTGACGTTGCTGAATGATTATGATTTTTAGGCTTTGGTGAATTATCCTGATGATTTTTGTGCTTAGGGAATAGGTTGGATGTAGGAACGTTGCGTGCAAGGTCCGTAATGATTAGTTCGTTCCTTGATTATGCAACACCCAAATATCTTAATTCATAGTTTGATTCACCAACGCCGATTTTTAGTAGTCAGTTTCTGGTTTTTTGAGTAGGTTGCTTGATGGTGGTTTTGATGAAGTTTTGCTATCTAGGTCTCTGCTTTTAAGGGGATAAAAAAAAGAGAATTCCGTATTTTCGTAGCCTCCTTATTGCAGAGGTACTGATAACTGATAATTGATAACATAAATGACCAGTTCCTCAGTAGGCAACTGGTTTAGTCTTTCTCTATCTTGTTCTAGTGGCTGGTTTTTGTTCATGGATGCGATTTTCTACCCTATTGTCTCTTTTGTCAATACTCCTCCACCTGAATCCTTACGAATAAATAAACTATGAATCAAAACGAAAAATCTTACAAGCCTTTTTCCATGTATATTAAAATAGCTTCTATTTTTGTCACTTTTTATCTTTCTCTCAGATTATTAATTTTCCCGATTATTACTAGCATAGAAACAGGAAAATTAGCTAAAATCCCTGAGATAACTCCTAGTGATGTATGCTTGCTCTTATTAATTATCCTATTTCAAACAGACTTACTAAATTTGATCAAAACTTTAAAAATAGGTAGCGGGGGATTTGAAGCTGAATTCCGAGAATTAAAACAAGAAGTTGATAAACAAAAAGAAGATATAGATACTTTACAGCAACAACAAATAGAGCTAATTCAGCAACAACAAAAGAAATTAGACTCACTTCAAACCTTTATGTTTAACTTTTTGCTTGATGAATCAAAATACAAAATTATTCATTTTTTAAATCTTTATACTGCACAAAATCTGCCTTTCTCTTTTCATGTAACTCCGAATGCAGCTATTGATTTAAGAATATTGCGAGATTTTAAATTGATTGAATTAATTGACCCAAAAAGCTACATTAGTCAAATGGAAACAGACAGTAATAGAGGAGATAAGGCTATTGATTTAACAAAATATTGTCGAGTAACTGAATTTGGTAATCAGTTCATAAAAACTAGAGCAGAACTTAAAGCTAAAGTTCAGAATACTGGAACACTATAAAACTTCAAAGCTATTGCCTTTAAACCATCAATTTTTTTCCTAATATCCAGTTATACCATTTATCAAAAGTAATGCTACACTTGGAAAGTGTCAAAATAACCCTCAAAATGGCAAAGATGATTAAAGGCTTACATCACGTTAATAAATAGTATTTAGCCAGTAGGCTAGGTTAAGCGACAGTCTAGTAGGGTGTGTTAATGAAATGTAATACCAAGCGTGAAAAAATAATGTTACGAATAGTAAGAGGAATAAAAAGACAAATGCAGGATATGTCCTTTGACAAAAAGAATAATTTACGACCTGAAAAATGGTATTGAAGCTATTGATTCTGACTCTATCCGACTGAGTTACCCTCCAGGGAGGGGTTAGGGGTGGGTTGACTCCTAAGAAATATCCTAGCTATTTGTAGCAAATATTTATTAATTTGGTATAACGCACCGCTTATCTCAAATGTTTTGGTGCGTTACGCTACTGGACTGACTAAGACACCATTTAAGGTGTGTCAGTCTAGTAGACATCTGGTAAAAATAAAAATAAAATCAATTATTATCCATAAATTATCAATTATTCCCCTCCAGGGAGGGGTTCGGGGTGGGTTCCCTGTTGCTTTCCGGATCTGTTGCCTGTTGCCTCTTTTCTGGAGATGTCCAGTAGGGTGCGTTAATGAAATGTAACGCACCGCCTATCTCAAATTTTTCGGTGCGTTACGCTACCGCTAACACACCCTACTGGACTGACTAAGGCACCATTTAAGGTGTGTCAGTCCAGTAGTTTCTGGGTGTCTCGATATCCCCATCTCGCCTACTCCCTATATCTCGATCGCTTAAATTATTGACCGTAGCAGCTACATCAATACCAGTAGTTTGCTTTAACTCTTCAAAAAAAGCAGCCATTTTTGTCGCATTGCTTCCACCTTGAGCATTAATTACGGTAACATTATCCACGTCAACTTCTGGCACAGTAGATACCATAATCTTCAGCAACTCTTCCAACTTCTGATATAGAAAAACTTCTCGTGCATTTGCACCAGCAGCTTTCCAAGATTCTGCCAACTTCTTAATACCCTCTGCTTGTGCCTTTCCTGGTTCGACAATAGCAGCAGCATCTCCCTTGGCAGTAGCGATCGCTCGTTTACATTCAGCTTCTGCGGGAGCAACTACATCTGCCTGTAACTGTTGTGCAACTTGCTTAATACGCTCATTCTGCACTGCTACTTCAGCCTGAGTCCGCGCCACCTCTGAACCAATATCAGCCTCCGCTTCTGCCACCACTGCTTGCCGTTTTGTCACCGCATCTTGAATGCGCCTTTCAGCTTCTGCACGAGCTACAGCAATTTTCGTTTCAATCTGTTTGAAAGAAGTATTTTTTTGGTTTTCTGCTTCTCGAATAATTGATTCTGCCTGGGTTTGTGCTTCAGCAATACGAGAATCTCGTAACAATTCAGCTTGTTGTTTTCGACCAATAGAATCAAGATATCCTACATCATCAGCAATATTCTGAATTTGTAGAGTATCCAAAACTAAACCTAATTTTTCTAGGTCGTCTTCTGCTTCCTCCAGCAAGCTTTTGGCAAAAGCAATTTTGTCTTCATTGACTTGTTCTGGTGTCAGAGAAGCTAACACACCACGCAAATTTCCTTCTAGAGTTTCCTGGGCTAATTTTTCAATTTCCTGGCGAGTTTTGCCTAACAGACGCTCGATCGCGTTATGAATAGTAGGTTCTTCACCAGCAATTTTGATATTTGCCACACTCTCGACGGTGAGAGGAATACCACCTTTAGAGTAAGAATTATTAACCTTAAGTTCAATAATCATATTACTCAAGTCCATGCGGAAAGCTTGTTCTAATAGAGGGACGCGAATGCTACTACCTCCCTTGACAAGACGATATCCAACTTTTTTATCGCTGTCTCCAACACGGTGACGACTTCCAGAAAAAATTAGGACTTCACTTGGTTGACAAATATAGTAAAGGTTGCGAATGACAAAGACACCTGCACCAGTACCAAGACCGAAAACTGCCAGTAACGCTAATACTATTTCCATGATTTTTTTTACTCCGTTATTTTAGTGATTTAAGAAGGAAAAAGGAAGAGGGAAGAAGAAAGAATAATATCATGTCCGGATAATTAGTTATAAAAAAA
>NZ_JAAHGU010000216.1:0-8445 GCF_010692685.1 Okeania sp. SIO2F5
AACAGAAAAAAGGGAGCTGTCTACGGCGCGCGATGGTGGTAAGAAAGTTAAAGGCCGTAAGCGCCTTATGGTGGTAGATTCGATTCGGATTATTATAGCGCTGTGCGCAGGCAACAGCTCCGGAAGGCAACAGCTCCGGAAGGGGGAATAAATTGCCTATAATATAAGATTTTAGCTATTGGACATCTCCTGCAATTTGTAAATACACCAGCGCTCATTGCTATAATTGGAGTTCTGGTGAGTGAGGCAAATGCCTCAGAAGGTTTAGGAGCAGTAGTTGTACTCAATGAGGCAAAGGACAAACTATCGAAAGAGCGAGGTAGTCAGGGTAGATCAGGGTTATTCTGGTAAAAACTTTGCCCATGCTCTTAGGCAGGTTTGTGGCGATGGCGTCGCTATTGGAAGTGATCAAACGAACCTCAGAGAGTTTTGAGCAATTGCCGTGCGCGATGGATTGTTGAAGGCAATGCATGGGTGGCTAAATAGATTTAGGCGCGCTATGTAAGGATTATGAAGTCTATTCAGATGTAAGTGAAGCAATGATTTATGGCTGATTAATCCCACTCATGGTCAAGGGACTAGCTAATTTAAGATTTACTTTATGAATCAGCTCTAAGGGGTAGTTCTAGTATACTAATGGTAGATGGGGAATAAAAAGCCTACTATACTGCTACTGAAATAATTACAATCCTCAACGGCTTTGTTGCATAAAAGTGCTAGAAGGATTATAAAGCAAGCATTTATCAATAAATATGATTAATGATAAAGTATTACACTGCAAGAGTTTCAGGATATTCGTGCAATAAAGCCATCCTCAACTATAGCGCTACCCATTAAGGTGTTTGACATGAATAGAAGCAGCAAACCCTTTTGTATTCCCCTGTTGCCTATTGCCTGTTGCCTGTTGCCTTGCGCGTAGCGCTATAGCCTCTATATTAGATGATCAACCGTAAATTCCGAAGCATATCGGAACTCAGATTGTATATACTCAACCGTAAATCCCCGACAATATTGGAACTCAGATTGTTTGTAGATTTGTTAAGGTTGCGGAACCTGAAGTAGAGTTGGTAGTGCAGAGCGCAAAGTGTGGGATAAGTAATTAAGTCATTCCATTTCCCAGGAGCGATACTGCGCTCCGCAACGCTCCGCGAACGCGTTCCTTAGATCTTTGTGCAGCAGTATTTTCCTTGAGAGCATGAAGCCAAATCCAATTGAAATAGCTTACCACTAACCTTACAGTCACCTCAGTTTGCCTCCAGACCTTAGCAAACTTCCGCTGCTGGTTTTTCCGTGCTTATGAGTCTTTTTCTGGCCACACAGAGGACATTCTATGATAATTGAAAGTAGTTATATCATGTCCGGTAGCATCGGTATTGTATAGCAAGGGTAGGGAACACTTAACTGGGAACAGGGAACAGGAAAGAATACTTAAGAGCAAGAAAAAAACTTAAATTTCCTGTAGATATTCACCTTTGGGTTTACACGAACTATACCAGCCGACATGATATTATACCAAATCTCACGCATTATTGCTACATCTCCTTGAGAGTAGGGAGTAGAGACCCACCCCTAACCCCGACCGTGGAGGGGAAAAAGGAGTAGGGAATAGGGTGAAAAGAGATAAGATATCTTGGTTTAATGCCGATAATCGTTATAAACATTACTAAACGATTATTATTACTTAATAACTGAAGTTCATCGGAAGTATCGCATTAATGCATGGGAATTGGTATTAGGGACAATGATTATATTACCGACAGCAGTGGTATACAATGGCAAAGTATATGTGTTTCACCAAGGTAGGGGAGATAGTGGCTGGCTTTGGTATAATGTTTTTAATGGCTCTCAATGGGCTGGTGATACAGAGGTAAAGAGAACAGGAATGACTTCGAGTCCATCAGCAGTAGTATAGAATGACCAAATCTATGTATTTCACCAAGGCAGGGGAGATAGTGGCTGGCTTTGGTATAATGTTTTTGATGGCTCTCAATGGGCTGGTGATACAGAGGTGCGGGGAACAGGTCTTACTGACGATCCAGATGCGGTTGTCATGTAGTTAAATATTTTCTAGTCTATTACTTGCTTCTGACAAATTATATTAGACATCTCCAGAAAATAATAAATATTCCTATTCTAGCAACTATTCTAGAAACGTTTATACAGTCCATTTAATAGCGCGTTCAAAAAAAATTCTGCTATTTATCCACAGCAAGTTTCCCCCCTGACCCCTGCCTCTTGATCAACGTTTCTAGATTTTTTTTGGAGATGTTTATTTTACCCATTCACTGCCGATGGTTGATCGTCAATAGGAATTCTAGGAAAGCTGGGTAAATCTATTGCTCCTAGTGACAGGTGCTGTTTTTGTGGGACTTCTGATACCACATCTTCTTCAATAACTTCAGGTTCAAATACAAGTGGTTCCCAAGTTGGTAGATCTAATTTACTCCGCTGCACATCCTCTGATACTTCAAAAAAGCCTTCTGGATCTATGTCTTTTTCTGGATCTTCTTGATACTCACTAACATTCCACTTTCCTGTAGCTATATTCCATGATATGCGTTCGCTTTTAATTGTTGTTATTGCTTCATCTTCAGAAGTATCACCTTCTAGAGATTCCTCTACTATTATGTTATTTTCTGCCAATTTTTCTACTTCCTGAGATGAATTTCTATATTCATCTAAATAGTTTTCCTCCATAACTACATATTCTTCTGACTCTATCTCTTCTAATGCCATTGTTGGTGATTTTTCATCTATCAATTCATAATTTGGGTCTTCACCTATTCTACTAAACGAGGGTAAACTAGGATTTAATTGACTTGTACTGACCTCTTGAGGTAACTCGTTTTGATAAATATTTTGTTCTGATAATTCTACTTTTTCAGGTTCTGCTAAAGCTTGTGGTAAATCTATTTTCTTGTCCAGGCTAATTTTGGCAATATTTTTTTCTTTCTTGCTAAAAAGAGCTTCTTGCTGCTGTTGATTTTTTTGCTGTGGCGACCAAGGTTTAACTGGTTCGGAATTTAATGAGGGTGGTTTTTTAGTGTTAAAGTTGACAAAGAGATGTTCTTGTTTTTGAGGTTCAGATAAAGAATTCACCTGAGATGCTATTACCGGAGATTCTTCTGTAGATATTTCTGTTGGTATATCCATTGTATCTATTCTCCCTGGCATTTCTAAGCATCTTTCTAATGCTGCTTTAAACTGTAGAGTTTGCTGCTGCTGGCGGTATAGTCTTGCCCGCAATTCTTTGCAACTATTTTCTAATTCTTTGAGATGATAAATTTGTTGACTGTAAGATTGTTTGGTTAAGGCACATTCTCGTTCCATTTGCGCCTGTTGTTGCTGACTCACATCCCACTTGTCTGTTAGAGACTCTACTAAAACTTCCTGACGTTGAATAATTTGATTACATAGTTCCAACTTGTAGAATAGGCGAGTTACCTGTTGTTGAGTTGCTGCTAATTCTTTAGTTCTTTCTTCTAGCAACTTTTCTTGATTTTCTAGAGTTTCTTGACATTCTTCTAAGGCTGTTTCTAGGTCTGTAACTCGATTTACCAGTTCGCGGTTACAATCATGTAGAGCTTCCATGAGATTTGTAGATTCTAGATATTCAATGGAGTCTTTTGTTGGGCGGACTTTAATTTCTGAAATTTCCTGGGACTTTTTTTGAGGTTGATTTTGATTGGTTGGTACTAAATTTTTGGCTTCTGCTGAAGCTGTTCCTACTACTGGAATTGAATCGACACTAATGACACCAGGAAAATTAACTGTTTCCCACTCATCATCCTCTGGGACAGATGTGTGTATTTCTGATTCAAGAGCTGGTTTGATTTGGTCTACATGATCGTCATGGCCCAGTTTTTGATTACTTACTGGATTATTGGTTTCTGGTAAATTTTGGTTTCCAGGAAGTTCCGCTTCTGGCATTGCTTTCACCTAGGATTTACAGATTGCCTTTTGATTATTATATTAATGTTATCATCTCTCACCGTCAACTATTTTATATGTTTATATATATGAGTAATACGGCGAGTAATACAGTTAGCAAAAAAATACATTTTATTTAAGGATAGATAATTATTAGGTTAAGTATCTATAATAAAATTCATTTAACATTTTATTTTATTAGTTTAGTATAGACAAAAATTAAACTTCCTGTCTTACGGCAGTTTTTTGAATTTATTAAGAAATAATTCAATTCTCAATTCTCTAGGACTAGCGGATGTAGCTTTTATAGCAGAAGGAAGAAGGAAGAAAGCTTTAGTTATCTAGGGGATTCATTATCTAGGCGATTCATTATCTACAACAGAAGGAAGAAGGAAAAATCTGGCGTTGTCTGAGTTTTAAGCTTTTGGTGTGTTAGCGCCCTTTCCTTGTACTACATCATTGCCGGAGTATAAATTGTTTTGAGACTCCCACTAAACATTAAAATATTAGAGTTGTTAGGAAATAAAAACTAAAACTGCTCAAAAGCTTACTGTATAAGCCTTTCAATTTAGGTAAATAAACAAAGACTAAAACCTTTAACATATAAGAGTTTTAGCTACTCTTTTAGCTTATTTTGCAACAAGTTTATTAATTAGTGGTAGGTCAGCTCATCTATATAACTATGCAAATAGGGCGCGGACATCTATGAAAATGCAAAATGTTCAAAGTTAGTGAGGGATTATTTGTGACTTCTGACTTCTGACTTCTAACTTCTGATTTAAGGCCATCTTTGTGATCGATCGCTAGTTGTGAAATATAATGAAAATCTATAGAAATAATTAAAAAGCGTTTCGGTCCAGAATGCTCCGCAAACAGTCGATTGGCCTTTAGTAGTCAGCTTTGCGCTAAGGGGGTTTAAACCCAAACTTTTAGCCCACTACAAAGCTGAGTGCTGTTTGCATAGCATTCCGGTACGGAAAATGCTGATAGCTAGTTAACGATTGATTTAGCCTAATTTCCAGAGGACTTTTTCCATGGCTTTGAATTTTAGATTTGCTATTGCTAGTGATTTACATATTGCAGTTCCTAATACTATTGCGGAACAAGCGCATCGTTTTCATTTAGTAGAAGTGAGTATTCCTGCTTTTGAAGTAGTATTAGAAAATTTAAGTAAGCTAGATATTGATTTTTTACTATTACCTGGAGACTTAACTCAAGATGGTGAGCTTGAAAATCATACCTGGTTAAGTAAAAAATTAGCGACACTTCCCTATCCAGTTTATGTAGTGCCTGGTAATCACGATGTACCAACGAAGTTTACCAATGACTATTCTATTGGTTTGGCAGATTTTCCTAGTTATTATCACCATTGTGGATTTGATTACGAGGAACGATTATATTACACTAAACAAATTTTGCCTGGAGTACGAATAATTGGGCTTAATTCTAATCAGTTTGATAGTTCGGGCAAACAAGAATATACAGGTGGTTTAGAAGCAGAACAATTAGATTGGTTGAAACAGATTTTAACTACTACAAAAGAGGAATTAGTGATGGTGATGTTACATCATAATGTGATTGAACATTTACCAGATCAATCCCATAATTCCCTTGGTCGTCGTTATATGTTAGAAAATAGGTTGGCATTGTTAGATATTCTTCAATCTGCTGGAGTTAAGCTGATATTTACTGGTCATCTTCATGTTCAGGATGTTGCTGAATATCAAGGAATTTATGAAATTACAACTGGTTCTTTAGTTACTTATCCTCATCCTTATCGCATCATTGATTTTACTACCGACTCTAGTGGTCAACAGTCTTTAAAAATTGAAAGTCATCGAGTTAATTCTTTGCCTAATTTTCCCAATCTTAGCGATATTTCTAGAAACTGGCTTGGCGATCGATCCTTTCGTTTTATGTTTAAACTTTTGACTAATCCTCCTGTAAATTTATCACCAGAAAAAGCAGAAAAACTTGCCCCTAGTCTACGTTATTTTTGGGCAGATATTGCGGGTGGTGATGCTGTGTTTAACTTCCCTGAATTTCCGCCTCATGCTAGACAATATTTTGAAAGTTTTAGCGCCACTAAAAGTATTGATAATAATGCTACGTTACTGTTGCAATAATTAGCTCTCCTTAAAAAAAATCATAATTTTATCTTTATAAATCATTAAAGGTAGTCAAGTTAAAAGTTACTATTTTTGGCTTTTGACTTTTGACTAATTATTTTTTTCTTTTGGTATTATACCAATTCCCATGCATTAATGCGATACTTCCGATGAACTTCAGTTATTAAGTAATAATAATCGTTTAGTAATGTTTATAACGATTATCGGCATTAAACCAAGATATCTTATCTCTTTTCACCCTACTCCCTACTCCTTTTTCCCCTCCACGGTCGGGGTTAGGGGTGGGTCCCTACTCCCTACTCTCAAGGAGATGTAGCAATAATGCATGAGATTTGGTATAATACCAACTTGAAAAAAGAATGGTATATTTAAGTGAAACTTCAATCATTAAATAATTAACATAGATTGAATATTTTTTTTGACAGTTATTAGCCATTTATTGTTAATTATTCTTGTGTTTACTTCAACGTAGAGACCTTGCATGCAACGTCCCTACCCACTCCCCTCATCAATGGCGTAGGGGCGGGATGAATATAAGTGGGATGGGTATCTTGCCTGCGGTGAAAATATCAGGAACGGGGGGAACGGGAACGGGCAAGATGCCCATTCCACAAAACGATTAAAATCACCCCGCATTTATGCAACGCTCCCCTACTCCCCCACAATGCGAAAATGTAGCAAATAATTTATCAAATTGGTATAATACCCCGCCGTCTACAGGATGTTGACAATTGGTTGAGGTTTGAGTCCCCATCCACTTCTTCCTTCTTCCTTCTTCAAGAAGGTTGACGACAAATACCAAATACAGAGGTGTAACCATGTAAAAATGTACTACCACCCACCGGACCAATTTCACCATTACAGAAAAAGCCACTGATAGGAATATTCAAATAACTACTAAATAATCTAGAATCAAAATTAGGTTTACCATATAATCCTTCTCCTCTTCCCAAACAAGCAAACATTAAAGCAGTAGCATTATTTGTAGATTTAGTCTCAAAAGAAACTTCTCTTTGATAGCGCTCTAGTAAAATTTCTAAATCTTCTGCTGAGGTATTAGCATCTCGTAAATGAAATTGAATTCGTTGGCCCGCCCTTACCTTATCACCAATGGCTATCGCTCCTGCTTTAGGGTCAACTCCAATTAAATTACGGATGAGAAAATCTCCCTGTTTTAAGTTTTGCTGAAATTCGTCTCTTACTATACCGACAAAGAGAGAATTTTCTGCTAGCTTCCTGTCTTGTTCGTTGAGATTTTGTACTAAGCCTTGTAATGCTTCTAGCGGAGATTGTTTAATACCACCTACCATTTGGTCAGAACTAACTAATTCTTCAAGTTCTAGAACTATATTACGTTCTCCTTCTGTAACACGATATGGTTTACCAATAGGCCGACAGCCTTGTGCTACTATTGTTTCTAAAATAATATTGCCAGATAGAGAGACTCCTACAGCTCCTTCTTCACAAAGGCGGTCTTCACAAAAAAGTCCTGCACTGTTACCAGTTGGGCCACTACTAGCTAATCCTCCGACTTTAGCTGAATTAGGATAAGCATAATCTAGCCCTTGAAGCAGGTCATTGATTTTGGCAGAAAATGGGTCAGCGAGTATAATAAATTGAGGATTGTCTGTAGTAGGTACTCCGATGAGATTACACCAGTCATCGGGAGAACTGTCTAAGTCTGGTAGTTGTTCTGCACAGATGTGAAAAGCTGTTACTGTGACTTCTGGCAAATGTGCCAAACTGAGACTAATGGCTGGTTGGTGTTCTAATTCTTGTGGTTTTCCATCATCTTTCATACCAACTATACCACCACCTCCACAACCGACGAGTACTGTTTCTGGTAAATATTCTTTTAGTAGAGGCATGAGTCGTGAATATTCACTGGTAAAGGCTGAGGAGATAAATACCAGTCCTAAATCTGCTGTAGTTCCTAATGATTCTAAACTTTTTTGTGCTACTTCTTTAACTGCTGCTTCTAATGAGGGACGGGTTGATAGAGAGTTTGACCACTGCATGTATACGGAGGCTCCTTGTGAATATATTTTTAATATTAATATTTCAGTATAGGTGAAGTTCTCTCCCGTTAAATCGGAGATGATAACGGAAGTTTCTCAAACAAAAAAGTTTCTTGCTCCTGCTGGCGCAACGTTGCACGAACACAGGTTGATTAACGTCTTACGCCTCCACAAGCAGGCAAGATGATACCCACCTCGTTTAATGTTTTATTGCAATATGTTAATTGCAGCATTCTCATCTCTATCTAAAACTATTTTACATAATGGACAAGAATGAATTCTAACTGATCAAGTTAATGGTACTTTCTGACCACAATTACTACAATGAGTGAAAGGTATGATTCGGGTTGACTTTAATTACATGAACA
>NZ_JAAHGU010000217.1:0-8245 GCF_010692685.1 Okeania sp. SIO2F5
ACGCATCCTTAAAACTTTAACCTTTAGCGATCGCCTAATTTATGAAAAATACAGCTCATACAGTTACTTTTATGTTACATTATCAATATTTATGTAATATGTAAAGATGCCAGCGCTCATTGCTATAACTATTCGCCAAGGATATTTGGAAATTCAAGAAGTAGCAACCAAAGAAGTTGTCACTACCATAGAAATATTATCTCCTTCTAATAAAAGAGGTGGAAAAGGCAGAAAAATATATCAAAAAAAACGAGAAAAAATTTTAGATAGTTTGACTAATTTTATCGAAATATATTTACTGCGTCGCGGTCAACGAATGCCTATTTTAGATCATAAAAGTAAAAGTCATTATCAGATTTTAGTGAGTCGCGGAAAGCAACGACCAAGAGCCGATCTATATGCTTTTAATATCCAAAATAAAATCCCTGAATTTCCATTACCATTACGCCCAGAAGATACTGAACCAATTATAGATTTACAAGCTTTATTAAATAATATTTATGATGTTGGCAGTTACGATTTAAAAATAGATTACACTCAAAAACCAGTACCATAATTATCAGAAAATGATGCAGCTTGGGCAGATACTTGGTTCCAACAACAAGGATTAAGATAATAATACAAAGGATAAAAGAAATGTCATTCCTGTTCCCTGTTATAGACTAATTTTTTGGCAAATTAATTAGTCTTCCGACTACAATTATTAATGCACAAACTAATACTATTGGTACAACTGGCAAAAATCCTAAAGTAAAACTTTGAGGAATCATACCTATCTGAAAACCAATAACCGCTATTTCCCCAAAAATAATCGAAACTATACAGCTAATAGGTGACATATTTTTTCCATATAAAGCAGCAATAACTGTGGGAAATAATACTGCTAAACCTGTAAAAGATTGAGTGGCGATCGCTGCAATTGTAGCCGGGGGTTTTGCTGCAAGAGTTAAACCTATTATTGCTAAAATAACAATTAATATTTTCCCGACAAAAGTTTGTTCTGCAAGAGTAGCTTGGGGACGAATATAAATAATATAAATATCTCTAGTAATCATGGAGCTTAATGCTAAAAGTTGTGAATCAAGTGTTGACATAAATGCTGCTAAGGCACCTACCATTACTAATGAAGCAATGCCAGTAGATGTATATTCTCCTAACATCATGGGAAAAATTTTATCTGCTTCTTTTCCTACTAGGTCGGGAAAGTTAATATGACCCCACATTCCGATTAAAACAGGACAAATAAATATTAAGGCGGTAATTAAGGGATATAAACTAGCAGAAATTTTTAGAGAATTAGCAGTTTTAGGAGTATAAAATCGCATAAACATTTGGGGAAACATCGGCACACTTAAACCCCAAAGCAACATATAACTAAACCATTTATGGGGAGTGAAAAAATTATTCATTCCAGAGCGAGAGAAAATTTCTGGTTTTAGTTGATAGACAGTGCGGTTAGCTTCAGAAAAACCTCCGAGACTTTGAGCGATCGCTACTACTGCAACTATCATCAAAACTAACATTAAAATTCCTTGCAAAACATCGGTTAAAGATACACTTCTCATCCCTCCTAAAAATACATACAATACAATAATAAAGGTTAAAAAAGCTGCTCCCCAAAAATAAGGAATTTCCCCGTTAGTTAAGTTTTCAATAATATAACCTCCACCGATTGGTTGTAGGGTTAAGTAAGGTATGGTAAAAATTATCATTACCGCTAAAAATAATAATTTTAGTGGTTGACTAGGGAGGCGATTTTCAATTAATTCTGACGGGGTAATGAAGCCTTTTTCTTTTCCTAAAAGCCAAACTTTATAACCAATAAAATAAAATGTAATTCCTACGAGGGCTGTACCAAATCCCATCATGGGATAATAGCTGATACCAATACGATAACCAGCACCAGAAAATCCTAAGAAGGTAAAAGCACTAAAATTTGTGGCAATGAGAGTGAAAAATAAAACTATGGAGTTAATTTTTCTATCTGCGAGAAAGTAATCTTCTGGGGTATTTTCTTGGGTGCGATAACTGATAATTCCGATGGCTAGAGTTGAGAGTAAATATATACTGATGATTAAGTAGGGAATTAGGTTTTCTCTCACGATTTATTCTCCTTTTTAGATTCAGTTTTCCAGAATGTTTGGGAGAAAACAAAAATAGCACAAGCGAGAATAATTTGTAAAGCAATAAAATAGAAAACCCAGGGTGGTAGATGGAGAATTGAAAAAGAAATTGTTTGTTTCCATGACCAAAAATCTAGGGAGAGGAGGAAAATTACGGTAAAGCAGAAATACCAGAAATAGGCAGAGTTGAAAATGTTTAAGTTTTTCATATAGTAATCTTAGGTATTGGTGAATTAGTGTGTGATATTCATCTTAAATTATTTAGGAGTTAACCCACCCCTAACCCCTCCCAGGAGGGGAGGGGAAGGACTGAGTCAGGAGGGAAGAAAGAAGAAGAAAGAATAAAGAGGAGGAAAAGGAGAAAGTTTTTTGATCACTAATTATCCGGACATGGTATTAGTCCTGATTATTTAGGAGTCAGGAGTCGTATGGGAATGGCTTTAATACCTTTTTTAGGGCGTAAATCATCTTTTTAGTCAAAGGGACATCTCCTGCACGTGTCTTTTTATCGCTCTTACTATTCGTAACATTCTTTTTTAACGCTTGGTATAATATCAAATCCGTTTAATTCGGTATACAAAAATGTTCCATCTTCAACCATTACCAAATATTTCTCTCACTCCCCATCTCCCCATCTCCCCATCTCCCCATCTCCCCATCTCCCCATCTAATTACACCGATGCTACCGGATTTGATATAATCTCCCCTACTCCCCCACTCCCTTCTTCCCCTCCTAGGAGGGGTTAGGGGTGAGTCCCCTACTCTCAACTATATAATAAGTATTCAACCGGATTTGATATGACTCCTACCCCTACCATACATACTTTTTCAGCAAACCCTAATTATTAATTTTGGCGTTGGTGAAAAGAGGTATGATATCTTGTCCGGATAAGAGCGCGAACAAAAAACTTTCTCCCTTTACTACTCTTTCTTATTCTTTCTTTCCTCCTGACTCGGTCTTCCCCTCCCCTCCTGGGAGGGGTTAGGGGTGGGTTGGGAGGGGTTAGGGGTGGGTTGACTCCTAAATAATTAAGATTAATATCATACACGCGTTTCACCAACGCCTTAATTTTGAACCATTACAATAACGATTCCCAACCTAAGTTTTGAATTTGTTTTAGTGTCTCTCTAACGTCAATTTCTTCTACAATTTTTCGGTTATATATACAGATAATAACTTCTCTCACAGTTTGATTTTCATCAGATAAACTTTGGATTATTTGTGACAAGATAATTTGCCAAGCAACCTGAAGTGGGAAACCTCCCACTCCTGTACCTAGTAGAGGAAAAGCAATATTTTGCAAACTGAAGCTTTTGGTTTTTTTCATGCAAGTATGTACTACTCTTTTAATAATCTCTGGGGACGGCATTATTTGTTTTTCGTCAAAATCAATTACTACTCCATGAAATATTTTTTGAGCTTGTAATCTACCAGAATTTGTAACTGCAACTTCCCCAAAAGATAAAGGTGTTAATTTTTGCGCTTCTCTATAAATATCTTCTCCCCCAACTTCTATAATTCTGTTTGAAACTCCACCTCCCATAGTCAGGTAGTTGTCATCTGAACTAACAATAATATCTACTTCTAAGTTAGTAATATCACCTTGATAAATTTTTACTACTTTGTCATGTACTAAAAATTCACCTAAAAATCCTGCTTCATCAGATTGATAAATTTTTACTAATTTGTCAGACTGACAGATATCTAATTTCATTGCTATAGCAGAAAGAATATCCCACCAAATAGTTTCCTCGCTGAAAAGCTTAGATTTTCCTAGATAAAAACTAAACCATAACCAATTCAATATTCCTCCAGGGAGATGACCATTGGGGGCATTTATATCGAAATTCAATTCCTCATAAGTTAAAAGTTTATCTCCTATTTTCCAGCCTAATTTTTCACTGAAATTATTATAAATTTCCAGGTTATTAATTTGATAACTACTATCTTGAGTTGCACCACAATTTTGCCAAACTTCTTTCTGAATACTCAAGCCAAATTTACCATTACTATATCTCACCCACAGATTATCTATTGTCAGTAAATCATGGCAGGGAAAATTGATAATATCTTCCCCTCTTAACCAACCTTTTGATTCTCGACCAGCTATTTTCAGCATAATCGCAGTAGTTTCTAAATCTGCTTCTCGCCATTTTCCTGTGGATAATAAATCCCGTAACTTAATATAGTTAATTTCATAATTAGAATGAAGACTAACACTAACAGGAATATCTGCGGATGAACTATCTATTCCTAGAGAAACAACATTACTTAAATCGACATTTTCAACCACACCATTTTGATTATCAGATATCTCCAACTTTTCCAATTCTTCAGGATGAGTAACAAAATAATCCTGTAACCACTCATAACCCCGCACCAAAATTTCATCCAAACTTTCAACTCGCCATAGACAAACCATACTATTTTCTCCACCAGCAACCAAATATTTACCATCATTGCTAAAACTAATACTCGTTAATTTCATTTCTGGAGTATCCCACTGTGCTAATTTGCGCCCAGAAAAATCCCACAATATAACAGTATAGTCACTTCCCACCGTTGCCACTCGTTGCCAATCCAAACTAAAACACACATCCACCAATTTTCCCTGATGCACGCTCCACTCAGTCAAAAGTTGCCCAGATATATTCCAAACTTTCACCTTCTCCCTACCCGCAGAAGTAACTTGCTCCCCATCAGCGCTAAAACTCACACTTCTGACCTTATCCCGATGAGCATCCCAATTTGCTAAAAGTTGCCCAGACAGATTCCAGATGCAGACCTTTCCATCCCACCCACCTGTAACAATACGATCGCCTTCTGAGCTAAAACTAACACTAGCAATTATTCTCCGGTTACTGCGCTTTAGTATGGCTAATTGTTTTCCTTCCAAGTTGCGTAATATAGCTGTGCCATTTGCTCCCACTGCTACTAGGGATTTGCCATTGGGACTGAATTTTACTTCTAATATAAGGTCTTGATGGGGGTGACATTGACTGATAAGTTGCCCTTCTTCACTCCAAATTGAAATATTATTACGCCCTGCTGTAGCTAGATATTTGCCATCAGGACTAAAACTGATGCTAGTGAGTCTACCTCGACTACTTTTCCACTGATGTAATATTTGACCAGACAAATTCCAAATTTTGACGCTGCCATCTTCTCCTCCCGTAGCTATTTTTCCAGTGAGACTAAAACTAACACTCAAAATTCTGCCTTGTTTAGTTTTCCATTGAGTCTGCTGTTTTGGAAATATATTCCAGGTGCGAATTGTGCCGTCAGCACCCACCGTGGCAATTTGTTTTCCATCAGAAGTAAAACTGAGAGCTGTAACTGAGTTACGGTCAGCATGAAACTGAGTTAATAATTTTCCAGATAATTCCCAAATTTTGGTTATTCCATCTGCTCCTGCTGTAGCAATATAGCGGTCGTTGGGGCTAAAACAAATATTGTTAATCTCTGTTTGCTCAGTTTCCCAGTCAAACAATTGCCGTTTAGGAAAATTCCAGAGTCGCAAAATTCCTTTTTTACCAATACAAAGCAGATATTCTCCGCTCCAACTCATTTTCACATCTGTCAGGGCAAACTCTTCAATGTAATTTGCTTTCAATTCTGTAGGTTGTCGTTTTAATCCGTTCCACAGTCTGACTATATTTTCTCTGACTGAAACTGCAATACATTCACCATCGCGGGTAAAACTTACAGTAGTTTTCCAACTTGAATGAATATTTCGTTGCTTGAGGGATGATGTTCCGGATCGCGAATGCGTTTGCTGTGAAATATTCCATAGTTGTACTCCATTTTCTGCTACTGTTGCGAAATATTTTCCATCTGGACTAAATCTAATTTCATTCACTGCACCTTGATTACCATTAAACTGATTTATTTGTTGACCTTGTAAATTCCAAAGTCGAATTATGCCTTCTTCTCCTGCTGTTGCTAAGTGCTTACCATTGGGGCTGAATTTCACACACAAAACTTCTTTTTCGTCACCTTTTAGTTGTATTGAGTGGGGATTTAATAATTGCTGTAATAAAATTGTGCCATTGATTTCTGCAATAGCTAAATATTCTCCATCTGGGCTAAAGTTGATATCTTTAACTCCAATTTGATGACTAATAAATTGATTTTTTTGACTAATCTGAGCAAGAGTTTTTTGTAAAGTATATATTGGGGCGATAGTCGGATATTCTTTTAAAGACAAATTATGCCAAACTAATTTTTTTAACTTCTGTCCTGCCTGTATTGCTAGAATTAATGCCTCTATTTGATTAAATTCAAACTCTGATAAAGCATCATTCGTAATTTTATCAATCTCTTTAATTTCAGTCTCTGAATATACTGCCTCTACTTTTTCTTCTAAAACTAAACCTGCTTCGCGTAATTTATTTTCCACCCAATTCAGATTAAAAACCTCTGCATAAATTTTGTTATAAACCCTTAACTTTCCTTTCTGTTTTACTACCACCCCAGTCAGTCGTAATTCTCTATGAAATTGCTGATGATTCGCCTTAACATTTCCCTGCTTTAATATCTGCCGATATAATAATAGTAATTGACCTTGACTATGACTGCCGTAAACCAGGCGATCGCGTATAGTCTTTAAATGTTCAGGTTCATCCTTTGCTTCCCAATTTTCAATGATTTGTGACCGAACAATTTCTACCACTAACTCTACCTCATTTTCTCTAGAAATATTAAATTTAACCTCTCTACAATAAGATAAAATTACTTGACAAACTTTTTGAGTTAAAAATGGTTGCCCACCAGTCCAATTTAATACTTCTTTCAAGACTGCCATGCCATCATAAAAAATACCAGAAAATCCCCCAGCTAAAGGTTTCGCTTCATCAAATTTAAACCCCTCTAACTCAATAGCTTTACCAATATTAAAAGGCGTACTAATATGCCGATTTTTAATCAAATCAGATGGCGTTCCCACTCCCAATAAAGCAAAAGATAAACGTTGATATTCAGAATTATCAGCCCGTTGATTATAACAAAAACGAATCAAAGCAAAAAAGTCATCAACATTAAAATTTAAACTGAGGATACTATCAATTTCATCAATAAAAATTACAATATTTTTCCGAATTTCTCTCAGCAATACTTGCTCAATAAAATGACTTAAACGTTGTAAAGCAGAAAGAAAAGAGCGATCGCTCCACCAAGTCAAAATATCAAACCGCTCCAATAAATCCAAACTACTGGCCAAACTATAAACTATTCCCGCATACCACTGTTCCGAAGTAATATCCTGACTACCAATAGCCGTTAAATCAATAACTGCACAAACAACCCCAGATGCGTGTAAACGTCGCATAGTTTGGACTCGCAGACTAGACTTACCCATTTGGCGGGAGTTTAAGACATAACAAAACTCTCCCATCATTAGGCCATCAAAAAGTTGCTCGTCTGCCTGTCGTTGGACATAAGTGGGAGCATCCACAGGTAGACTACCGCCGACTTGATAAGAGTATATTGAATTTGGGTCTAAGTTCATAGGGTCAGAAGCTAGTTCGAGAAATTATCTCCAAAATACATTATCTATTTTGGCAGATCTCAAACAGCGATCGCAAAGCACAACATTATCGCCCCTAAAAACCTCAAAATTATCCCTTTTTAATTTTAGTAAGTCTTTTACTTTGTCGGAACGCTGAATTGCTTTGGGTTTTGTTGTCTTCCTAAGCTAGGATATAGAGTATCCACTGATATCAAATCTGGTAGCATTGGTATAATATCATGTCCGGTAGCATCGGTATTGTATAGCAAGGGTAGGGAACAGGGAACAGGGAACGGGGAACAGTCAGGAATACCTAAGAGCAAGAAAAAAACTTAAATTTCTTGTAGATATTCACCTTGTGGAATAGGCATCTTGCCTGCCCTTGTTTACACAAACGATACCAGCGGACATGATATAATTCAACATTTAGTAATAAAAGTCAATATTGTAGAAGCAAACGGCTGTTTGCCCTTACTGACGCTAGAAATTATCATTTTCTTTGTGGGTTTAATACCCCACCGTCAACGGGGGTGTTCACGCATTACTTGGGGGAGCGAATCCCCATGTAATTTTCCTCCTGTCTCCTGTCTCCTGTCTCCTGTCTCCTTCTTCAAA